>NZ_JBQGUZ010000008.1:0-128947 GCF_052078135.1 Acinetobacter lwoffii | reverse complement strand
CTCACATACTGCGATGAAATCCGGCATGCTCTGCGGTGAAGCGGTATTTGAGGCGATTGCGGCCGGTGTAGAAAAAGGCGGTGATCTGGCGGTGGCACGTGTGGCTGAAGGCGAAGATTTCTTTGTTAAGGAACTGACTGCTTATACCGACAAGTTTAACAACAGCTGGCTCAAAGAAGAGTTATACAACTCACGTAACTTCGGCCCGGCAATGCACAAGTTCGGCCAATGGATCGGTGGTGCCTTTAACTTTATCGACCAGAACGTGTTTAAAGTGCCTTTTACCTTGCATGATCTGGTTCAGGACCATGCTGCGCTAAAAACCCAGGCAGCTGAAAGCTTCAAGCCGACCTATCCAAAACCGGATGGCAAGCTGACCTTTGACCGTCTGTCTTCAGTGTTTGTCTCGAATACGGTCCATGAAGAGAACCAGCCAGCGCACTTGAAACTGACCGATGCTTCGATTCCGGTGGAAGTAAATCTACCGAAATGGGATGAGCCTGCGCAGCGTTACTGCCCGGCGGGTGTCTATGAAATTATGGAAAATAATGACGGTTCCAAGCGTTTCCAGATCAATGCAGCCAACTGTGTGCACTGCAAGACCTGTGACATTAAGGATCCGTCCCAGAACATCACATGGGTAACACCGGAAGGTGGTGGTGGTCCGAATTACCCGAATATGTAAGGTAATCATCAGATAAAAAAATGAACCCGCTTTTAAGCGGGTTTATTTATGGATAAATTATTTAAAATTTCAGCTCTTATCCATTCATCTATTTAATTTAGCAAATTTGTGGAATTTTATTTTCTAAACAGGTACAGCTCATTGAGCTCATCTGTCGTTTATCTCTTTAGCCGCCTTTCTTCACTAAATAATGAAATTCTTTATTACCATTTTCATCCAGACGTTCTTCCTGCAAGAGCAACTCATGCCCCAAATGCATACAGAATTTTGGAATATCCCACGACGTTGAATTATCCGTGGCAAACACCTCAACCACATCACCTGCCTTGGATTTACGGATCGCCTGATGCAACATCATCACTGGCTCAGGACAACGTAAACCTCGGGTATTCAATTGCAGACTTGGAATAATTTCAGTTGGGGACATCGATAGACTCAGGATGGAAAGACCGCCATATTTTAGCATAAAGCTGCGATTACATTGCTGCTTTGCATACGTGGCCAGTTCCAAAATCAGCGCTGACTCGCGCGATCAAGACTGCGCATCATATTTACAATAGACAAGCGTATTTTCTGCGGTATGATAAAACCACGTTTTTTTAGATATTAAGAGTCTTCAGGAAAAATCATGCACGAGGAATCAGGCCCGTCGTGGGGTATGCGCGGCTTACGCAAATGGCTGGGAACTGCACCCGAAACTCGCGACGAACTGCTAAAATTAGTACAAGATTCACGTCGATTTTTAGAACCCGATACTGTTGCCATGCTTGAGGGCGTTCTTGACCTCCCGGCAACCAAAATTCGTGAAGTCATGACGCCTCGCACGTCCATGATCAGCTTGCAGGAAGATGACCAGCTGCTGGATATCCTGCATGTGTTGGTCGAGTCTGCGCATTCACGTTTTCCGGTATTTTCATCCGATCAGACCGACAATGTAGTCGGCATTCTATTGGCCAAGGATTTATTGCCTTTTCTAACTGAACCGACGACCAAAGTCGATATTCGCGCGCTTATGCGTCAGCCTTTATTTGTTCCAGAAAGTGCCCGCTCCGATCAGGTGCTGCGCATGTTAAAGAATACCCAGACGCATATTGCGGTGGTGATTGATGAATACGGTACGACTTCGGGTCTGGTGACACTGGAAGATATTCTGGAAGAAATTGTCGGTGAAATTGAAGATGAACATGACAATGCTGACGAAGAAGCATACTACATTGTTCCGGATAACGACCCGACTACCGCCAATACCTGGGTAGTCCAAGCCCTGACTCCGATTGAGTATTTCAATAATATGCTGGATGCGACTTTCCCTGATGATGAAGTGGAAACCATGGGCGGCTTGTTATTACAGGAAATTGGTCTGGTGAGTGACCTTGAAGGTCAAACCATTGAAATGGAAAACTGGCAATTTACCATTCTTGAGGCGGATTCACGCTCTATTCATCTAATTCGAGCCGTGCGCCAATGAGAGCGTATTTCGATAAGCTGTTGAGTTCGTCTCAACAGCAAAAACCGTTGCCGCTGATCTATCCTGTTTTAATTGCCTTATTTGCAGGTGCTATCTTTAGTTTGGCACTAGCCCCTTATCATTACTGGTGGCTGGCGATTCTGTCTCCAGCACTGCTCTATGCTTGCCTGCGCGGACGTAGCGCAAAACAGGCCTTTGGCATTGGCTGGGCTTATGGGATTGGCTTGTGGTTTGTCGGCGCATTCTGGCTGTATACCTCAATTCATGTCTATGGCGATACCAGTGCATTTCTCAGCGTCGTGATGATCCTGATTATGGCGCTGGTGATGGGTCTGTTTAGTGCCGTTCAAACGTTTGTCTATCGCCGCTTTTTCCCGGAAACACCTTTAACCTTTGCCCCGCTCTGGGTGCTGTTTGAATGGTCCAAGACCTGGGTCTTTACCGGATTCCCATGGCTGTTTGCTGGTTATGCCTTTACCGAACGCTACCTAGATGCTTATGCGCCATTATTCGGGGTGTTTGGGGTATCTTTCGTGGTGATCATTCTGGCCTGTGCGCTGGTTGAGATCCTGAATAGACGCCTGTTCTGGGCCATTCCTTCCGCCATCTTGTTACTTGGTGCCTGGGGCGCAGCACAGCTGACGTTTGTTGAGCAAAAAAATCAAAAGCCTTTAACGGTTTCCCTGATTCAGGGCAATATTCCGCAAGACTTGAAATGGCTGACTGAATATCAGGTAAAGACCTTATTGATTTATGCCAATTTGAGTAAAACCGAATGGGGTCGTGATCTGATCGTCTGGCCGGAATCTTCGATTCCCATGTTCCAGACTGATATTGAAGCCTTTCTGGAGGCCATGAAAGTACAAGCTGAAAAATCAGGCACTGCATGGGTAACCGGCATTCCATATTGGGATTTAGCAGAATCACAGGCTGCAGGCTATCCAAAATATTACAATAGCATTATGGCCAGCGGAAATGAATCTGATGGGCTATACAAGAAGCAACGACTGGTTCCCTTTGGTGAATATATCCCCTTATCAGGCTGGCTGAGCTGGGTCTTGCCAGGTCTGCAAAATGATCCTTCCATGAGTGGTTTTACCCGGGGCGCAGATCATCAAAAACCATTGAATGTGAAAAATCATCCATTGGGTTCTGCAATTTGCTATGAAGTGGCCTACCCGAATTTGACCCGTCGCAATGCCAGCCAAAGTGATTTTCTGGTGACCGTGTCTAATGATGCCTGGTTTACCGGCACGGCAGGACCATTACAGCATCTGCAAATGGTGCAAATGCGTGCTAAAGAAAATGGCCGCTGGTTTATTCGCGCCACCAATACCGGTGTAACCGCCTTTATTGACCACAATGGCCACATCGTGAAAAAAGCCCCGGTGGATCAGGAAGCGGTATTACGTGGTGAACTTCCAGCCATGCAGGGCGAAACGCTGTATATGAAACTCAGTGATTGGCCAGTGATGATCTTCTCAGTTCTGCTTTTGCTTATTGGATGGCGCTTCCGTCCACGTAAAGTGGATGTCAGCTTTAAGTCAAGAAGATAATTTCTTCAAGTCCCTCTTTTACAAAGAGGGATTTAGGGGATTCCTGAATATAGCACCTTATCAATCCCTCCTAAGCTCCCTTTATGAAAGCGAAGAACACTCAAGGCAATAAAAAACCGAGGTCAATGCCTCGGCTTTTTATTACATTCAAATTTAAAACTGTGAAGCCAGATAACACAACATACTGGCAAGTGACAGCATCGGCACATGACGATAGAGCTTAACCAGTGTCTGCTCAAATACTGAACCTTGTTCGGCTTGAATGCGAACTACACTCGCGTTTAATGCGGACCAGAAACATAGGGCCAATAAACTGCTCATCAAGCTGATAGCAAAAAAGGCCACCATAATCTGGCTGCTGCCTTCGGTGCTCTGCCATAAATGGACGATTCCCTGACTGATCGGCAGCATGCTTAAAACCAGAAGAACAGATTTCAGCATCGACCAATGAAATTGATTGATTTCATCCCCTAAGACTAATGCTTTCATGTACTTCTCCGTTGGCGAGTCAAGTGCCATTCAGATCATTATGAGCTTTTTTAAATAAATAGAAAGTGTATGTTTATTCATATTTTACGAGAATTGTAATAGATAAATATGGGAATAATTCTTATTATAACTCGCATATCGTTTTTATTATTTCATTATCATAAATATCATTAACTTACATTATATTTGATAATTAAGAGTTATTATCACTTCACTTCGTATTGAAATAGCCTATTCAGTGAAGTGATATATGCCATCTATCGAGAATTTATAATGATTCTCAATTAAGGCTGATAATAAATATCGGCATCTGTTCCTTCACCACCCGATTGACCATCTGCACCAAATGAATACAGATCGAAGTTGCGACCATCGGTACCCGGAATCACATATTGCAGTTCATTATCCCAGCTGTCTTTTGGAAAACCGCCTTTGACATAGCCGCCCGGCACCCAGTTTTTTGCAGTCGCTGGCTGATTCACCAGTGCATCCAGACCACCTTCCTGCATACTTGGATACTTGCCATTGTCCAGCTTGTATTGATCCAGTGAACCTGCAATGCTCTGCAACTTGATCACGGTGGTATCTACTTTGGCCTTTTCACCGCGTCCCATCACGTTCGGAACGATCAGCGCAGCAAGCACACCAAGAATAACAATCACCACCATGACTTCGATTAACGTAAAGCCCGTCTGTTTATTTAATTGATTCCTTTTCATTCAATCTCTCTCATTTATTTGCATCATTCAGAATTTCCACTTGAATCTTGATCACAGCAAAATTCTAAGCGGTTTCTGTTTAAATCATATTATTCATATTCACAATTGGCAGCATGACCGCAATCACAATCACCAGAACGATACTGGCCATCAGTACCAGCATTAAAGGTTCCAACAAGGCCAGTAAAGTTGAAATCAGGGTAGTCACTTCGCGATCCTGCATCTGTGAAGCACGTTCCAGCATACGGTCCAGTTCACCGGATGCTTCACCACTTTTGATCATTTGTACCATCATCGGGGGGAAATAACCACTGCGTTCCAGTTGGGTTGCCAGGTTGCCACCTTCAGTGACTTTTTCCGCTGCCAGATTGACAGAATCCCGGATCACCCAGTTGTTACTGACTGCAGCACCAATGCGCAGCGCATCGACCAGCGGCACGCCAGACTGGGTCAAAATGGATAAAGTACTGGCAAAACGTGCGGCATTAATTCCGCGTGACAATTTGCCGAATAAAGGTAATTTTAAGGTCAGACGGTCAAAGGCATAATGCCCGGCGGTAGTTCTTAAAAATCGGATTAATAAGAAAATCCCTAAAGCACCACCGATCAATAAAAATGGCCAGGCAATGCGGATAAAATCGCTGGCTTTCATCAAGGCCACGGTAATCCAGGGCAAGGCGTCTTTACTCTGATCAAAAGTCTTGACGATATCCGGCACCACATAGGTCATCAGCCCCATCACAATCGCAAAGGACATCAGCATCAGAATAATCGGATAGATCATTGCACCTTGAATTTTTTTCTGCATGGCAAACCGGTTTTCGGTATAGTCAGCCAACTGATCCAGAATCAGGTCCAGATGTCCGGAACGTTCACCGGCAGCAATTGTGGCAATATACAGTTCAGGAAAACGTCCGGATTGCTGCAGGCCCTGCGCCAGACTATGCCCTTCCAGCACTTTTGAGCGCACTGACATCAGCAGGTTTTGTACATGTACTTTTTCGCTTTGCTTGCCAACAGCACGGATGGCTTCTTCCAATGGAATCGCGGCGGCGACTAGCACGGACAGCTGCCGGGTCATGAGAGCCAGATCATAGGCGGTAATACTTTTTTCAAACCATTTTCGACGATGCTGCTGGTCTTTTTTTTCAACAGGATCAACAGAGACAGGAATAAGTGCTTTATCCCGTAATTGTTGCCGGATCTGACGTGCAGAATCCCCCTCCAGCACGCCTTTTTGCTGCTTTCCTGAAGCATCAAGCGCAATAAACTGATATGCAGGCATTGTAATGCTCTAATTTTCCAAAATTTTGCTCAACGCTGTTGCGTCAGACCACCGAAATCATTCATATTCTTTGATATAAATTATCTACTCACTCTAACATAATCGAACTTTAAGCACGACGAAATTTCTTCAGGATCTCCACCCCAAGATATGCAAAATTCCCACACCGATTTAAGTCCAATTTATCGCGTACGCGTTGCTGTACCTGTGCATGTATTTGATTGTTTTGATTACACGATGAGTGCAGAACAATTTAAACAGGCGCAGATTGGCGCACGTGTAATGGTGTCATTTGGACGTCAGAATCTGGTCGGGGTGATTATCGAAAAACTGTCCGCAGACACTCCTCTCGATCCGCGCTTTAAACTTAAGGCAGTGACCGAACTACTTGATGAACGTGCCATTATAGATAGCAAAGTTTTAAGTTTGTTGACATGGTCAGCGCAGTATTATCAGTTCCCGATCGGTGAAGTCGTCCACAGTGCCCTGCCAACTCTCCTGCGTCAGGGTAAGCCTTATAACCTGCTAGCTCGTACCTGGAAATTGCTGGACCCTGATGCCGAGGCCAAAGTACGCCGTTCGGACAAGCAGCAGGAAGCCTACCGGATTTTAAAACTGCATCCGGTCGGGACCACTGAAAATGTGCTGAATATGGCCGGGATTGAAACTGCGACCTTAAAAGCGCTGGAGAAAAAAGAGATTTGCGCCTGTGTGCTGGAGCCACAAGATTTCAATCCGAAGCCGATGCAGCTGGCACAAATGCCGCTTACTGCCAATCCTGAACAAAAACATGCAGTCGAACAGGTATTAAAATATCGCAATCAATATCAAGCTTTTTTACTGGATGGTCTGACCGGCAGCGGTAAAACTGAAGTGTATTTGCAGATCATGGAACAGGTACTGAAACAGGGCAAACAGGTGCTGGTGCTGGTGCCGGAAATCGGCCTGACGCCGCAAACCATCAGCCGTTTTCAGTCCCGTTTTCATTGCCATATTGCGTTGCTGCACTCCGGTTTGAATGATTCCAAACGGCTACAGGCCTGGCAGTCGGCAGAAACTGGCAAAGCCTCGATTGTGCTTGGGACACGTTCCGCCATTTATACGCCAATGCCGAATCTGGGCCTGATCATTCTGGATGAAGAACATGACCTGTCCTTTAAACAGCAGGAAGGCTTCCGCTATCATGCCCGTGATGTCGCCCTGTACCGCGGCCATTTACAGCAATGTCCGGTAATCTTAGGTTCAGCCACACCAAGTATTGACAGTTATGCGCTGGTTGAACATGGCAAGATGCAGGCACTGGAGCTGAACCAGCGTGCCGGCACGGCCTTGATGCCCAAAATCCATATTCTGGATTTAAAAGTTGCGCAAAAAAAGCATGGGATTAGCCTGCAATTGATTCAGGACATCAAAAAGCGCCTGGAGAAAAAAGAACAGGTACTGATTTTTTTAAACCGCCGTGGCTATGCCCCCGTCCTGCTTTGTGGCAGCTGTGGCTGGCAGGCGCAATGTCCGCACTGTGATGCCAACTTCACTGTACACCGTCAGCCTTATCAGCATCTGCATTGCCATCACTGCGGTACTATTCACCGTATGCCGGAACACTGCCCGCAATGTCAGCATCAGGAACTGGTTACACTGGGTATGGGCACCGGCAAAGTCGAAGAACATTTAAATGAGCTATTTCCGGATTTTGAGGTGATTCGGGTCGATCGCGATTCCACCAGTCGGGTCGGCAGCTGGCAAAAAATCTATGACAAGATTCAGAAAAGCGAACCGGCGATTCTACTCGGCACCCAGATGCTGGCCAAGGGGCATCATTTTCCTTATGTGACGCTGGTGGCGATTCTGGATATTGATTCCGGTCTGCTGAGTGTGGACTTCCGTGCTACTGAACGGACTGCGCAACTGATCGTGCAAGTGGCTGGCCGTGCCGGACGTGGTGAACATAAAGGCGATGTTTATCTGCAGACCCTCAGACCTGATCATGCCCTGCTGAATACCCTGGTCAATGAAAATTATCGCGTATTTGCCCAGCAGACCTTAAAAGAACGGCAGATGGCCAGAATGCCGCCCTACCGTTATGCCATTCTGATTCGCTGTGAATCCAAGGATCAGGCACAAAATACCGAATTCTTACAGAAACATGCAGCACTCCTCAGGCAATATCCTGATCTGGCGCTGGACATCTGGGGACCAATTCCTGCGCCAATGGAACGTAAGGCCGGACGCTATCAGTCGCATATGGTGCTATTGTCAGCGGATCGTCCACGTTTGCATTACTATGTGCGTAGCTGGTGGCAAAACATGCTGCAGGACAAACCTTCTAGCATGAAGCTCACGCTGGACATCGACCCTCAGGAACTGAGCTAAAAGATATTACGCCTGAGGATCGATCTGGAATACGAAACTGCAAGTCTGGATCAAGAATAAATTTAGGGCAGGAAAATGTCGATACTGTTACAAATAACACTGGTTCTGGTCATTGCACTGTTGATAGTGCCACTGAGTAAAAGGCTCAGATTGCCAAGTGTGCTGGGCTATCTGTTAACAGGGATCATCTTAAGTCCAAGCCTTTTGCACCTGATTCAGACACCCGAAGTCATGAGTAGTTTCATGCAAGTCAGCCTGATGGCACTGATGTTCTGGATCGGCCTGCAACTCAGACCACAACGCATTGTGCAGATTAATCCCTCCCTGTGGATGATGGCTGCTTTACAGGTACTAATCAGCACCCTGATTTTCACGCTCATGGCCTGGGTTTTCCTTCAGCAAAGCCTACTCGCCAGCATTGTAATTGGACTCGCCGGCAGTTTGTCCGCCCTGACTTTGGTGATTCAACATCTCAATCATCAGGAACAGTTCGCCACCAGCTATGGTCAGCAAGCCTATTCGATTCTGCTGATTCATGCTCTGTTGGCCGTTCTGGTGATTGCAGCCATTCCCTTATTTGCCGGGATTCGCTCGACCGAACATGGCGTGGCCTACTTTGCTGCCCTCATCGCGACGTTAAGCGGTCTGTTCCTGTGTAATCGTTACTTGATGCAGCCGTTGTATCGCTGGATTGCTAAAAGTGGCAGTCACGAACTGCATGCGATTGTAGCGATTGCGGTGACCTTGGCATTGTTGGTGTTAATGAATACCCTCGGCCTGAATCTATTTCTCGGTGCCTTATTTGCCGGCATTTTACTGGCAGATTCAGATTTCCGGCCTGCGGTAGAAAGCGCGATTCGGCCTTTTCAGGGTCTGTTGATGGGCCTAGCCTTTATCAGTCTGGGCATGTCACTGCACTTACCTGATCTGCTCAATTTCCCCTGGATGATTCTCGGTGGCACCCTCACTTTAATCTTGGGCAAGTTTGCAATCAGTCTGGCATTGGCGCGTTATCATCAAAATAGCTGGCGCAATAGCACCTTGTTAGCAGCCAGTCTGGCGCAAGGCGGCGAATTTGCCTTACTGGCACTGGTAATTGCCGTTTCCGACCAGATTATTGCGGCTGATCTGCTCTCTCCCTTGCTGTGGATGGTGAGTTTTTCCTTGCTGCTGACCCCCGCATTTTATTGGTTATTGCACAGTCAGATCTTACCGCGTCTGGATCGCCACAATCATCTGGCAGCGACTTTTGAAACTGATATTAATCCTCAAGCCCATACACCAATCCTGCTGATTGGCTTTGGCCGCTTCGGACAGATTATTGCCCGAATTTTACTGCAACAGCAGCATGCATTTAGTGTCATGGACAGCAATGTGCAAGCCACTGAACTTCTGGCGCAGTACGATATTCCTTTCTATCAGGCAGATGCAACAGAGCCGGAAGCCTTGATACAGACCGGCATTACCACAGCGCAACAGGTAATTGTGGCGATTGACGATATTGAAGACTCGATGTTGATCGTGCGGCATCTGCGGCTGAATTATCCTGAAACCTGTTTATGGGTCCGCGCCCGTGACCGGCATCATGTGCATTTATTGCAGGATTTGGGCGTGAAACACATCTGGCGTGAAACTTATCTTTCCGCCTTGGAACTCAGTCAGGCCTTATTAAACCAGATCAATCCTGACCTTGAAAATAGCCAGCAACAGATTCAAAACTTCCGTGAACACGATGAAAAACTGCTGAATAGCCAATATCATCTGGATCCGGATGAACATCCAAATTATGAAAATCAGCGGAGCAGTTTAGCCGAACTGGAGCATCTGTTTGCCCAGGATCAACGCCATAAAGTGCAAAAACAGGCTACACAGCAGCAACAGGATACAAATGGCGCAGGAATTGATACGTTAAGAGATGAACTGTCATAACTTGTGTTTTACAATAATGACACCATTAAAGCAGGGTTATGGAGAATTTTATGTCTGATTTACGCCAACGCTTTTTTATTGAAGATAGCCCTGTTCGTGGTGAAGTGGTGCATCTTGAAGAAGCCTTACAAACCATTTTAGCGCAACGTGACTATGCACCTGCAGTTAAGATCCTGCTAGGTGAAATGCTCAGTGCCACTGCACTGCTGGCCAGCACATTGAAGATTAAAGGGCGTATCAGCCTGCAAATTCAGGCATCAGGCACATTTAAATGGGCTATGGCTGAATGTAACCATTTGGGTGAAGTTCGCGCTCTGGCTGACTATGAAGAAGATCCGCACTTTCTGGTTGGTGAAGACAGTAGTACGGTCTTGAAATCACTCACCTCTCCGGTTCTATTCATCAATATCGAACCAGAGTTTGGTGAGCGTTATCAGGGGATTGTACCTCTTGATAAAGAAAATCTGGCGGGCTGTCTGATGCAGTATTATGACCTGTCTGCGCAGATTCCGACGCGTATTGTACTGGCAAGTGACCATCAGCGTGCAGGTGGTTTACTGATTCAGCTGTTACCACGTAATAGTGAAGAAGAACAACGCCGGGTAGATGAAGACCTATGGCCACGTCTGACCATGCTCACAGAGACCCTAAAAACTGAAGAGTTAGTCGGTTTGCAAGCCACTGATATTCTGTACCGTTTATATAACGAAGAAGAAGTTCGTCTGCCAGATACGGAAGTGTTGAAGTTTGGTTGTACCTGCTCTAAAGAGCGTTGTGCAGTCGCTTTACAGCAAATCGGCGTAGAGTCGATCCGTGAAACGCTGGAATTCCAGAATCCGATCGAGATGGACTGCCAGTTCTGTAATAGCCAATATACCTTTACGGCTGAAGAAGCCTTGGGTCTATTTGGTAAACACCTGAGCTAAGTACTTAGAATCCTTAAGTTTAAAAGCATTCCTAGGAATGCTTTTTTTTATATTTTAAAACCTATGGGACTGAGTTCAACAGAGCGTATTCCCCTACATTAGAAAACCCGTCTACTCCCTGAATCAAACTCTCCTGTGAATCCAATCTAAGAATCTCTGTTAAATTATAAGATTATTCACATTAACAAAACATGAATATTCATCATTTTCGAAAAATTATGAGAAAGACTGCACAGTTCATACTCTTGATTTAATTATGCTTTTAAAATAAATTAGAGCAATAATTCTAAAATGAATACATCATCAATTTAACAGGTATGTTATGAGAAAATTATTGAATACTCTAGTAATGGGGATGAGTTTAGCCGCAGTTTCTAGTTTGGCCTTTGCCTATGAAGATCCATTATTGGGTAAATGGAAAACCATCGATGATCAATCGGGCTATTCTCGTGCGGATGTGGAAATTCGCAAGAAAGCAGATGGTAGTTATGAAGGGGTAATTGTCGAAACACGCAGCTTGCCTGGCGCAGAAAAAATGGGGATCTGTCATAAATGTCCAGGCCAGCTCAAGAACAAGCCTTTTCTAGGCCTGCCGTTTATCTGGGATTTTAAGGCAGATCCGAAAAAGCCGCGTGAATACCATGATGGCAAAGTACTTGATCCGATCAGTGGCAAAGTTTATAAAGGCAAAGCACGCTTAAGTGCTAATGGTAAACGTCTGACCTTGCGTGGTTATGTCGGGGTATCAGTAATTGGTCGCAGTGTTACCTGGGTAAAATATTAATTTCAGAAAGATTTTCAAAGCCCCTATATCAGGGGCTTTTTTCTTTGTCATGATTTGAAACAATAAGGTACAAATAAAAACTGTTTTGGAGCAGGCAAAGTCATAATAATGGATCGAAGACGGTTATTTTTTATCCACTTATGATGATCAATCTTCAGCCTTGTTCAATTCTGTCCTCTGGTCTGCTTTGCAGCCCTGATATGGCGCCCTCTATTCAACATAGGAAAGTGATTGAATACGCTTTGTCGATAACACATAAAATTATAAAAACAACTTCAGCTTTAACCTTCTTTGCCTCGCATGCTGCTGATAAAGATCCGGTCAGACCGACTGATTCATCAACTACCAGTGCATCCCGACTCTTCACTCATGATCATTTGAGTCATCACTCTGAGTCTGCATGTCCAAGGATTGGAAAGCGTTCTATTTTAGTACCTTCCCTTTCTACGGATTTTGCACACTTGGCTGTTTAAGGAGTAGACCCATGACTACGATTCAGTACCAAGAAAGTTTTTCCCACGGTTATACCCCCTCAGAAATTATGGACGATCGTTCATTTGACTTGATCCACTTTGCAGAAGCGTGTGGACAAAGCCCGGAATGGGTCATGCAGTTAATTGAACATGGAATTTTACCCAATCGTTCTACAACCCCGACCAGCACTTTCCTCGGTGAAGATATCTCGCGTGCACAACGCGCCTATCGCCTGCAACGCGATTTTGATGCCTCATTTAGCGCCGTTGCCATGATGCTGGACCTCATTGATGAAGTGCAGGAGTTACGCCGCGAGGTCAAACATTTGCACTTCAAGTAAATCCTTTTCATGTTCTGTCGATCTGCATTTTCCAGTGCAGATCAGAACATATTTATATTTAATTTTATGATTAGAGTATAAGAATCCCTATGAAAACCAAAGATTGCAATAAGAAACTCAAATACATGTTTCCCGAATACCGCGACTTGATTGTGCAACTTCGCGAGGAAAATCCCTATTTTGCCAAGTTATTCGAGGAACATAATGAGCTGGACAAAGAAATCAGCCAGCTTGAACTTGATCCAGTCAATCATATCAACAATGATATTGAGGCGATCAAGCGTAAAAAACTGAAATTAAAAGATGAAATTTACCGTCTGTTAAAAAGCTCTGAAGCGGACCCCTTGACCTGAGATCAACTGGACACCACATTCAGACCAATACTGACGCATAAAAAAAGCCCTAAGCCAGCCAAAGTAAACACTTTGACCAAGCTCAGGGCTTTTTTATTGTTATTCACACGAGTTTTCCCATGTGAATAGTTTAAGAATTAAACTTGTTCGATGTCTTTCATCGTCAATTTGATACGGCCACGGTTATCAACATCCGCAACCTGTACTTTCACTTCTTGACCTTCTTTCAATACATCTGCCACGTTCGCAATGCGTTCGTTTGAGATTTGAGAGATGTGAAGCAAGCCATCAGTACCTGGCAGGATATTTACGAACGCACCGAATTCAACGATACGAATCACTTTACCTGTATAAATTGTACCTGGCTCGATTTCAGCAGTAAGTGCCTGGATCTTAGCAACTGCAGCTTGCGCAGCCGCTTTAGTTTCACCAAATACGCGAACTGTACCGTTATCTTCGATATCAATCGCCGCTTTAGTTTCTTCAGTAATTGCACGAATGGTCGCGCCGCCTTTACCGATCACATCACGGATTTTATCCGGGTTGATGTTGATCACCTGGAAGGTCGGTGCGTGCATCGAAATTTCAGGACGCGCACGTGAAATCACCTGGTTCATCTCATTCAAGATGTGCATACGACCCGCATAAGCCTGGTTCAATGCAGATTCCATGATCTCTTCAGTGATGCCTTCGATCTTGATGTCCATTTGTAGCGCAGTAATACCGTTTGCAGAACCCGCTACTTTAAAGTCCATGTCGCCCAAGTGATCTTCATCACCCAAGATGTCAGAAAGAACTGCGAAACGCTCGCCTTCTTTCACTAGACCCATCGCAATACCTGCAACTGGTGCTTTGAGTGGAACACCAGCATCCATCAATGATAATGAAGCACCACACACAGACGCCATTGAAGACGAACCGTTAGATTCAGTGATGTCAGATACGATACGGATCACATACGGGAAGCGGTCAGCAGCAGGAAGAACTGCTTGAACACCACGACGTGCCAGACGACCGTGACCGATTTCACGACGCTTAGGACCAGATTCACGGCCAGTTTCACCTACAGAATATGCAGGGAAGTTGTAGTGCAACATGAAGTTGTCAGTTTTTGTACCTGCAAGGGTATCAACCATCAACGCATCACGTGTATTACCCAAAGTCGTTGTGACCAAGGCCTGAGTTTCACCACGTGTGAACAATGCAGAACCGTGAGCACGATCTAGAACGCCTACTTGTACGTCGATTGCACGAACAGTTTTGGTGTCACGACCATCAATACGTGGTTTACCAGAGAGGATGTTGTCACGTACGGTACGGTATTTAAGATCTTCGAATAATTCGTTAACTTCTTCTGCAATGCCAGTTTCGTCATTTTCAGGAACGAACTGTGCAACTGCTTCTGCATAAAGCGCGTCAAGTGCCGCATAACGGTCTTGCTTAACTGCAATCGTGTAAGCTTCAGAGATTTTCGCTTCGAATGCTTCTTTCAATTTACCAAGAAGTTCTTCATTTTTAACTGGAGCAACCCAAGTTGATTCAACCGCGCCTGCAGCTGCAGCAAATTCTTTGATCGCCTGGATCGCAATTTGCATTTCGTCATGACCGAACAATACAGCGCCCAGCATTTGGTCTTCTGAAAGTTCTTTCGCTTCAGATTCAACCATCAATACTGCAGTTTCAGTACCCGCAACAACAAGATCAAGATCAGACTCTTTAAGTTGTTCAAGGTTTGGGTTCAGGATGTATTCACCGTTGATTAAACCAACGCGCGCGCCACCAATCGGACCACGGAAAGGTGTACCAGCAATAGACAATGCAGCTGAAGTACCCAACATTGCAGCAATGTCAGCATCCATGGTTTTATCAGAAGAAATAACAGTAGCTGTTACTTGAATTTCGTTGAAGTAACCTTCCGGGAACAACGGACGAATTGGACGGTCAATCAGACGTGAAATCAAAGTTTCAGCTTCAGACTGACGGCCTTCACGCTTGCCATAACCACCCGGGATACGACCAGCAGCATATTGCTTTTCTTGATAGTTTACAGTCAATGGGAAGAAGTCTTGACCTGCTTTTGCTTTAGGTTGTGCCACAACAGCAACAAGTACTTGTACGCCGCCCATGGTGATCACAACAGTGTTTGCCTGACGGGCAACACGACCTGTTTCCAAGATAACGTTGTGCTGACCGAATTGGAATTCTTTACGAATAATATTAAACATTGACATGTTTTATTTTTTCCTAGTTCTTGTGAACAATTATTCTAGTGGAGACCCCTAAGGTTTGGCATTCATGACCATATGGGCGAGTAAATGACAAAGCTTAGAAGCCGACCTCACCAGATTAAATACTATTTTTAAACACAAAGAAGGAGCGAAACATTCGCCCCTTCCACTGGCTCAGCGCAAAGCTAAGCCGACTTTAGTTTTCAGTAATACAGCACAAAGCATGCAATACACCCGAAAATAAAGTTTAAATCGAATTAACGACGTAAACCTAAAGCACCGATCAATGCTACATAACGACCGTGGTCTTTACCGTTAAGGTAGTCAAGTAGTTTACGACGTTGGTTAACCATACGGATTAGACCGCGACGGCTATGGTGGTCGTGTTTGTGCTCTTTGAAGTGACCTTGTAAGTCATTGATTTGAGCAGTTAAAAGAGCTACTTGAACTTCTGGTGAACCAGTGTCGTTTTCAGCGCGAGCGAATTTAGCCATGATCTCTGCGCGATCTGCGTTAGTTAAAGCCATTCGATTTCTCCGAGATGCTTGTATATTTTGATAAAAATCAAAGTGATGAGAATTCAAAACCTTGACTGCCGTGCATCACTACAGCAAGTTGCATATTTTAAGGGAAAACGCATCAAATTGCAAAAATAGATCCAGATTTTTGCATGGTTTTGGTTGCTCAGTGATGCAGTTCAGATCCGATGACTCTTGTTCCTTGAAGATGCTAGTTTTGCATTATTTTAGTGAAATAAATCCAGGATGAATTAAATATAGAAATTCCTTTGAAAAGCCCGCAAACCCTTTAAGTCGCTTGAATCTTCAGCTACTCCCCATAGAAAATGGATAAAAAAAAGCCCGAGTAAACTCGGGCTTTTTGGCGCTGTAGTTCTTTCTCTTATCATTATTATTTATTGTATTATTATGGCGTTTTACGCTTATTATTATTTTCAAACATCCTGTTGAAAAATCATCTTCCTTGTGTGGTAGATTTTGCCATATTCCTACGAGACCACTAGAGGCATTTGCCTCATTTTGCTGTAAGCCATTTCGTACATCACAGGGTAAAAATTTGCATAATGTTACACAGCTCTCGTTTTATTTAACGCTATTTACTTAAGTTTACTGGCTAGAACTGAAAATCTTTGCTAAGAAATTAGAATAAAAATCCAGCAAGCTTCCTATAAAAAAAATCAGGATATAAAAAAGCCTTGTAGTCTCTCCCAAAACTACAAGGCTTAGCGGCTGTAAGTTTCCTCTTTCACTTACTTCACTGTAAGTTCGCTGTCTACCGACATTATTATTATCATTATACGATTATGCTCAACTTTCCGTGTTGAGTTATTTTGTAGAACCAATCTTCTCAAAAACCGAGCAAAAGCTCTATGCGTCAATTTCCTGAATCCTTGTAAGCTTTTACCTACAAGATTTGATTATTTTTGCCAATTAAATTACTAGATTTTTCAATGATTTTTTGGCTCAAACCACTTTTCCGGGTGGTTCTGACACAAAGTGCTTGTGTAAAAGCATCATAATCTACCAATAAACTGACCACTTTTTTGGCTCGAGTAATTGCAGTATAAATCAACTCTTTGCTCAATAAATTTTTTGCATATTGATCCAGCACCACTGCGGTATGGGAAAATTCTGAACCTTGAGATTTGTGAATGGTCAGTGCAAAAGCAGTTTCAATACTTTTAGGTAAACGGGTGGCTAACACCCATTTTTCCAAACTCGGAAAATACACTTCAAACTGGTGCTGACCAGATTGCTCACGTAAAAAACAGATGCCAATATCACCATTGGACAGCCCCAACTGATAGTCGTTATAACTCATCATGACGGGGCGTCCGACATACCAGTCGCCCTGTTTCAACTGCCCTTGGGCTGCTAAAAAGCGTTGCTCAATCTGCAGGTTGATCTTGATCAGACCCAAATCACCAGAACGGATTGCTGTTAAAATACGGTAATCATCAAAAGTTTTGACCACCTGTTGTACATACTGCTCAAAATCAGCTGAGTTTCGTTCTGTTTTTATGGCCTGTACATAAGCCTGATAACCATACATCAGCTGGTCATAATACAGATTCAAACTATGCGAGGTCTGTTCAGTGTCCGAGAGCAAATATTGTAGCTGTAACTGGTCGATTTCGACCTGATTCAAGTCAATCGTTTGTAACTCACTGGCTGCCACGATTTGCTGCTCAAATTTCTGCAAGACATGAGAAGGCTCATGATTCTGCTGGATAAACTCCGCCATTGCGCCAATCTTGGCTCCAGTCGCAAAACGTCGTGTGGTGATTAAATTGACCCGATTATCGTCCAGAGTCGCTACTTGCTGTAAATCTGCCAGTACCGTTCCGACATCCACAGAGGCCAGCTGGTCTGCATCACCGAGTAAAATCAGCCGTGCATGAGACGGTACGGCGGCCAGCAACATCTGTGACAGATTCAAATCCAGCATTGAGGCTTCATCGACCACGATCACATCATAGGGCAAAGGCTGTTTGGCATGAAAGCGTGGCTGTCCGCGAGTGCCCAGACCCAATAAGCGATGCAGGGTCACCGGTTGTAACTGTTTTAATGCTTCTAGCTCAAACTGTTGTAGAGCTTCACTATGCAAGGCTTTTTGCAGTGCCTCTTTCATCCGCTGTGCGGCCTTTCCGGTAGGCGCTGCCATGGCGATCCGGATATTTGGCATGGCCTCATGCAGGACCGCAATCATATGCGCCAATGTATAGGTTTTACCGGTACCCGGACCGCCGGTAATAATGCTTAAAGCTTGCTGAGCCACCATGTGCAGGGCTTTTTGCTGCTGTGGATCTGACAATAGGCTGCGATCGCGTTCGGATAAATGAATAGCGGCAACCGGTTGGGTTTTAATCCGAGCAATATGTACAGCTACCGCCTGCTCTAGCTGCCAGTAGCGGTACAAATACAAATGCTGATCTGCACAAATAAATGGTGCAATTCCTATACTTTGCTGACGGCGATCTAGAACCAGATTATGTAATAGGGCAACCTGCTGAGGATCAACTTCGATACAGCTATCCCCCGCCTGCATCGCCTCAAGCAGTTGCTGGATCAATAATTTTGCTGCCGGATCAAATACAGCTGTACTGAATGGAGGCTGACAAAGATAGTCAATCCAAGCCATTAAATTGGAGTCTTGCTGCGACACGTGATTCTGCTCATTTTCCACACAGTTATCCTCAAAGTTATCCACAGGATAATTTTCTGTTTAATCTCTATATATTTTATAAAACTGCAAAATCATGCTGATTTTTTCTGCTCAAAATAGCCCAATATTCGATCCAGTTTTTCTATAAATTCGATATCGGGTTGCCAATGATAAGCTCCTTGCTGCGCCTGTCCATTCACCCCGCGCAAATACAGATAGGTCGCGCCGCCCAGATGCTGTGTGATCGAATAACCCTCCATATTGGCACTCAGATAACGATGCAGCGCCACCAGATACAAAGCGGCCTGCAACCAGTAACTGGACTGGCTCATATTCTGCTGAATCGCCTCAGCACTATAGTGCTGCTGATCAGGTCCGAGGAAGTTACTTTTATAATCGGCAATATGGTAGCGCTGGCCATCGAAATACACCAGATCGATGGAACCGGTCAGATAACGTGCCGACTTAGCTTCATTAAAATCGCTCATGACAATGTCATGTTCGAGAAAAAGCTGATGGATTTGCCGAATCTGCAAAGGGGCATCGATCAAGGAAAGATAAAAAGGAAATTCTGACAGATACTGTTTAGCCTCCAGCTGTGCCAAGGCAAAATCTGCCTGAATCGGAGTGGCCAGAATGTCATGTACCCAGTCATGCACCAGGTTCAGCAAAATATCTTCTGTGATCTCGTCCAGCAAGCCATCAAATGCAGTCTGGAAAATATTGTCCACATTCAGTGATTCAGTACTTGCAGGGCGTGTGAGCTGGGCCACTTCCTGTTCAAAAAACTGGATAAAGGAGTCATCCTCCAGCCCATCGAAATACACTCGAAACTGACCTAAAAATTCCAGCAGAGCTGAACGCTCGAGCTGTTGTGCCGAGTGAAACAGCTGCTGCCATTGCTGGCGATAAACTTCACTTTGGTCATGCAGGCGAATTCCGGTCAATAACTTATAGTTCAGGCTGGACAATACGCGCTGCATACTATGACGCAATTCCTCGGCTTTGAAATCTGCCTGAGCTGTGGCCTGAAACAAGGTTCGCAGATTCACCACAGCGGCCTGATAATGCAGGGAAAAAGCCTGTTCCAGTACACTACGTATATGAAAAGCCTGTTCAAATTTTTCTTTCAGTTCCTGCCAGATTTGCGGTACGGTATTTTTAAAACGGCGCCGGATTTCCAGATTCCAGTAACTGCTGTCCTGAAAATCAATATGTTCAAAAATGCTGTGCAAGAATGTTCCGGCTACGGTGCCTTTAGGAAAATTCAGCCTAATCCAGTCTAGGGGCACAGCTGCTGGCTGTTCTTCCAGACCGGTAAAATGAATTTCATCGGCAGCACTGTCGGGCTGTTCTGAAGCCGTAACCAGATCGTCCTGCAAGATATGTCCATGTACTTGATGCTGTGACAAAGCCGTAAAACTGGTTTTGGTTCGCGGATAAAACTGCCGCTCTGGCAAAGGTTGCGCCCGCATGTCAATCTGATGATGGTTCGACTGCTCGACCAGACGCGGTGGTTCCTGAGACAGGGACGGCTCGACCAGACTTAAAGCATGTTGAAACCGTTGATCTCCCTGACCACGCCAGAAGGCCAGCCCGGAATCGGACTGTGCGTTCTGATCTTGCAGCATGGCATATACCCGGTGACTGGCACGGGTCAGCGCCACATACCAGAGCCGGTGGTTTTCGGCAGCATTACGCGCTGCATTCTGCAGAATCGCCTGCTCATGTAAATTCTTGTGATTGACTGCAATCACCCGGGATTGTTCCAGAATATTGTCCTCTTCAGGCGCAGATAGGGAAAAATTCAGGTTGCCTTTATTCACATCAAAAGCAGCATCGGCT
Source organism: Acinetobacter lwoffii (assembly GCF_052078135.1). Lineage (GTDB taxonomy): Bacteria > Pseudomonadota > Gammaproteobacteria > Pseudomonadales > Moraxellaceae > Acinetobacter > Acinetobacter lwoffii_Z. The sequence continues at coordinate 108,310 of NZ_JBQGUZ010000008.1, read as the reverse complement.
CCCAATAAAAACACCACTTTAAATTCCAGCCCTTTGGAGGCATGAATGGTCATCAGCTGCACCCCATGATCCCCAGACAGCTTGCGTTCTTTTTCGCTGTCCTTGCCTGAAGGTGACTGAAGCTGGCGCAAATACCAGTGATAGAGTTTTTGCGCCCCCTGATAATATTCACTCTGCTGGCTCAGCATCTCGGTCAGATGGCGCAAATTGACCACCACCCGCTCATTGTCCAGACTTTGACTGGTCACCAGATTGGTCCAGACCTGAAACAGGTTCAGTGCATAATTCCAGGCGGTCAAAAAGCCTTTCTCAAACCACATTTCCCGAATGATATCCAGATCCGCAATATAGCGACTGAGGCCTTCACTCTGGCCTTGCAAATCAATCAGTTTTTTCAGATTGAAGCCCAGCAGACGAGTTAGTAAAGCCCGCTTGACCTTGGCCTCATTGAAAGGATCCATGATCGCCGTCAATACTGCTGCCACATCCTGAGCGATTGGACTGGTAAACACGCTCTGTTTGGACTCTTTATAGCAGGGAATGCCCATACGCTGCAGACGCTGCTTCACCTGTTCCAGGGCAAAATGTCCAAACCCCAGTACGGCAATATCATCTGCACTCAGGCTTTGCTGATGCTCTTGCTGCTGAAAGTACAGTTGTTGATGGGCAGACTGATTCAGCAATGCACGGATTTTCCAAGCCACCTGATCTGCTTCTACATCCGATTCACCCAGCTGAATCCAGCGTAATGGCTGCGGGTTACATCCCCCACTATCGATGAGATCCGGATGCGGACGACTGCCCGCCTGAATCAGGGTATACTGCACCTGTTCGCCAAAATCCATTTGCCGCTGGAACAGCGCATCAACCACTTCTACGAGTGGTTTGACTGAACGATGGTTCTGCATCAGGGTATATTCACGACCCTGCTTGTGACGTACGTCAGCGTGTGCCTTGTTATACGTCAGCATGTCGCCGCCACGGAAACCGTAAATTGCCTGTTTCGGATCACCGACCATAATCATGCAGCCGGACTGCACCCGGTTGGCATCACGCCAGATCTTGGCCAGCAAATCATCCTGATCCTGATTGGTGTCCTGAAATTCATCGACCAGAATCAGCGGATAACGTGCCTGTACAAACTGGGCAAAACGCTGTCCCTGCTGGCCTTGCAATGCTTCCGCCAATGTACGAATTTGCTGGGAAAAAGTGGTTTCACCCTGCTGCTGCAAGGTTTGTGGCAAACGGGTCTGCACACTTTGAATAATATGAAATTCCAGATAGGTCGTAAGCTGTTGCAGCTGCTCATCCAGATACTGTTTGACCTCACACAGCGCATCAATTGCCACGATCAGACTATGTTGCAAAATCAGCTGATGCTCTGCATCCGGACAGCTTTTGTTAAAGACCTGAGTGGTCGGCTGGAAATCGGTTTTCTTGCGGCGCAAATGGCACAGATTCAGTAAAATCGGCTGCAATTCAGCATCAAAGAAACTCATGCCACCCTGATTTTTCAGGGCTGCGCTCCAGGTCATAAAGTTTTCACAAATTTCGGTTAACTTGGTCAAAAAACTCTTGTGAAAATACTTCGGACTTTCCTGACAATAACGCCGCATCACGGCAAGATCATGCTCCTGAATATTTAATAATTGGCTAATACAGGCTTCCAATTTGTTCAGGTCACATTCAGCCGGTTCGATCTTGCGAAAATGCTGCTTACTGAAATTCAGGGCATCACGCACCAGCCCGGTATAATGCTCCACCGGTTTCAGCAGATTCTGGACATACAGATGATTGACCATATATTGCGGCTGTTGCTGAATCCAGTCACGCAGCACATCATGAATCAGCTGCTGGATATACAGATCCTGATCTTCGGTCAGTTCTGCACGTTCAATCTTGCCACTTTCAAATGCAAATTCACGTAACAGTTTCTGGCTAAAGCTGTCCAGGGTGCCAACAAACAGTTCATCCAGCTGGTTCAGCACCAGACGTAAACGGCGACGGGCATAATCCAGCCGTGAACCATAATCTTTCAGTACCTGCTGAAATAAAGGATCGGTTTCATTCTGGATTTTTGCTGTGATTTCAACTGAATTGAGCTGCTGATGACGCTGGATATAAGCCAGCGTTTCCTCGACGCGAAGCCGTACCCGGTTTTTCAGTTCAGCCGTGGCCTTACGGGTAAATGTCGTCGCAATCACCTGATGCGGATAATACTGGTCCAGAAAAATCCGCACCATCAGACTGGATAGCGTATAGGTCTTGCCGGTGCCTGCCGAGGCTTCAATCCAGTGTAGGCCCCGAAACTTCATGTCTTGAATCGGATTGGTGGAAATGGCTTTTTGCATCTGCTGCTTTAAGAAAGTCATACGGCTATTTCACCCACTCCAGATGTTGATGAATCGGCGCATACAGGCCATGAGCAAAATCATGGCAGCAATTTTGCAAGGCCAGATCCGGATCCTGATCTTGCAAAATAAATTGCCAATCCTGATGCAGCAGACTGGATTCATCCGAAGCCAAAGGTTTGGCACTCTCATAGCTGTTGTTCCAGGCCTTTAGCAATTCGGGCATTTCCACAATAGTCATTTTGCCATGTTCATTCTCGGCCCACTGCCATTCTTTTTTCATCAGTAATTCTGCCGGCAAGACCAGCGGCTGCTGTTGACCAATTTTCCATGCCTTTAACCAGAGCTGCAAATACTCATGTGCCTTGCTCGAACTCAAGCCAGAAAACTTCAGGGTTTTATTACTGAAAATGACAATGCGCTCCAGTTCTGGAGAGCGTGCATCATCATTTAAGTAAGCCAGCCACAGCAGATACTCCAGCCAGATCTGGGCACGGCGTTTTTCCGAGGCCGAAGAGGATTGCATACTCAGCCAGTAGCTGCTGTTTGGAACCTGAGGCACGTTAATATGAATGATCAGTTCAGGACTGAACTGCCAGGATTGCTGGGTAACTGGCGTCAGTTCTTTACCCAACTGCAGCAAACGTTCTTGCAATAACTGCTGTTCCTGCTGGCTGCCCAGCCAGGTGGCTTGCTGGGTTTTGCCCACTGGCAAACGGTCTAGCATCAGGTTCGGCTCAATCTCCTGCTCTTGTTGCAACAGGAAATCCCGTACCTGATACTGTTCCAGCTTGTTCAGTAATAGGGGTTCCCGGGAACTCGGCAAATCGGCATAGCGAATCGTGGAAACCCCGACACTTTTCAGGAATAGACGTGCCGGGAAAATCATATCGCGGATCCATTCATCGCCTTTGAGTACCCGGATTTCTTTTTGTTCCAATGCCGGATAATGTGCATTGATCCAGCTGCTGCGCTTGCCTTCGGCACTACGAATATACTCTGCTACCGCAAACCACTGATCCTGATAGCGCGGTGTCTGCATATCTGCGAATCCGGCCGGATCAAAAGGCTGCAAGGGATGCACATGATAAAGCTGCCGAATATGTTGAGCGACTGACAGACCATGAATATCCACCATCGGATCGATTTCGGCATCCGGCTGTTCAGACTGGCAGATCAGCGCGATATGCTGAACCAGTTCCTGCAAGGCAGTGGATGGATCGCGAGCCTCACCATCCTCCAGATCAAAGCCATTATAGAACAGCCATAGATTTTCCTGTGCCAGCAGCAAGGCATCCAGAAAAGCGCCCTGCTCGTCATCCAGACGGGAACGGTCACCGAGTTGCGGCTTCAGGCTGCGCATCAGGTCAAACGGAACCTGTTGATTACGGCTCGGAAATTTACCGCTATCCAGATTCAGCATCACCACCAGTTTATAAGGCAATGGCCGGATCTGGCCAATCTGGCTAAAGGTAATCTGCCCGGTCGGTTCGGCCTGATCCAGCTGCATCTCCAAGGTATTCTGAATTTCTTCCAGCACATAAGGCAGAGGCAAACTCAGTGCCACCAGTTCCTGACTGGCATGTGGATCATCCTGATCATGATAATCGGCCAGGGTCAGCATCCGCATTTGCTTGTCGATAATTTCGGCAACGGTTTTGAGCGATTCTACTCCAGCGTCACGAAATTCATTCAGATCGGCGCGCAGATATTCCAGCCAGGTTTTGACTGGCGTGCGTTGTCCAGTTTCATGTAAAGTCAGCCAGTCACGGCGCTGTACCAGATCTTGATAAATCCGGATCAGGGTGGATATCAAGGGAAAATCACTGGTCAGAACCTTGGCATAACTCAAGGTGTCCTGAAACAGGGTATGTTCAGGAATCGCCAGACCCAACGCCAGACGGTCCAGGGCGAATTTAAAGCTAAACCGGTAATCCTCATCGCCTGCGCTGAGGCTTTGCTGTAAATGCTGCTGATCCAGTCCACGCTTGAAGCCAGCATCTGTCAGCAACTGCAACATCCGTTCTACCTGACTATAGTCCAGACCATAATACTGCTGGGTGGCATTCAGGCTGAGCCAGTCGGCAAAGTCCTCAATACTGAAACGGCGACGTACCCACTGAATCCGGCCCAGTACCGCGCGCCAGGCATTACTGACATCCAAACGCGATACTCCGGCAATCTGGATCGGTAAATACAGGTTATCTTTCTGCAGGCGTTTGCTACCAGTCTCGCGCTCACGCGGTGGCGGGGCAAAGACACTGCGAATTGCCGGTTCGAGTTCTTTCAGACTTGGCGTCAGCACCAGAATATCACTAGGCTGACGCGGCACGTCATTCGTATCTTGAGCCAGCCAGTGAATCAGCTGTTCTTTAAGGACTTCCAGCTGACGTAATGAAGAATGACAGACATGAATCTGTACCGAATCATCGTCAGGGCTTAAAGCATATTGATGCTGTTCAGGCTCGAGCAAATACAGGATATCTGACTGGATTTTGGCCAGCAGCCTGTCCTGATATTCATCGACAAAGACATCGGCCCAGAGACCCTCTTCCCCCGAAGACAGTTTAGAGAGTAGAGAAAAATGATCCCGTGCCTGCTTGCCGAATCGGGTCAGAAGCGGATGCCGCGATTCCCGGTCTTCGGCATTAAAGTTCAGCTGCTTGATCCTGAAGTCTTTTATTTCCGCATCATTCGGTTTACGTTGACGGGTTTTTTCAAAACGCTGAATAAAGCGCTCTTCCCGCTGCAAATCAAACCTGGCTTTCCAGTCCGGATCGACACTGTCGGCCCAGTATTCCTGCGAGGGGTTGAAGTGAAAAATATAGATATCAATGTATTGCCCCAGACGGCGTAAAAAATCCAGCTGGCTGGGTGGCAGTTCTAGCAGGCTAAATACCACAATCTGGGCCGGTAGTCGTTTTAGAGCCTGGGCGCGGGTTTCTGCATTCTCCAGCCGCTCCCAATACAGGCGTTCAATCTCCAGGATTTTGGCATAGTCATCCTGAAATACATGCTGCCACAACCAGCGTTGCCAGGCTTCCAGTTCACGCGCCTGAATCTTGACAAAATCCGCCACCTGCATCTCATGGCCATTTTCATCTTTGGGGCTATAGATCATTTGCTCGATATCGAGCGCAATATCCTGCCCCCAGGACTCTAACCAGTTACTCGGACAACTACAGTTGTTTGGAGGACAGTTACGCGCGCAATAACCACGATAATCCATATAATGGCTAAACAAACGCGACACCTGCTCGGCTACCCAGTACAGCATGCTCTGTTTTTTCAGCTGCTTCTCTGTACCCTGCTCCAGCCGGTCAGCACTGTCATAAATCCGCTTCACAATAGAATACAGCGGATGATCGACGTCTAAAGGAATCTGTTCAGGCAGAATACATTTACGCAATGCCTGAAACACGCGCCATTTGATGATAATGCGCGGAATATTGGCTTCACGGACCTGCTCCACTTCTTTAGGCGCATTCAATACCCATTGATAGGAAGTCCATTGAAAGGCGCGAATCCGGTGATGAAACTGGGTATTGGCGCTAATACCTTTTTTCTCGGCAATTTTCTGGGTCAGCCAAGTTTCTACTGCCGGAGATGGCACAATAAAATGCCGGGTTTGTAACACCTCAAATGGATTCCGGGCAGTCTGGTTGACAATACGCAGCATACTATCCAAAAGCACATCAATACGTTGACTCTGAATAACATGGATGGCCATTGGTTCCCCTGAACTGCTGAATGTGGTTCTTACTACAAAACGATAAAGATTATTTACTATACATCCCGAGCGCTCTATGACACTTTAAAACCACACTTCAGTCGAAAAATTTCTTTGAAAAAAGCATCTTAAAGATGCTTGAATAGAAAAAACAACATAGAGCTTAGGTAGTGCCCATGAAATTAGATAAAATTCCTGAACGTCTCGATCCGAGCCTAGATTTAGAACAAATCCGCGCCGAGTGCCTGGAACTCACCAAAAAACGCGCCTATTATTCTGCCGGTGCTGCGGTTATTCCAGTGCCGTTTATGGACGTGGTCATTGATATCGGTATCTTGTCGCAATTGATTCCCGAGATCAATGCCCGCTTCGGCCTGGCGCCTGACCAGATCAGTGTCTATGATCCAAAAACCCGTCAGGTGCACTGGAATGAGTTGCGTAAACGCGGCGTAGAATTTTCTGGTCTGGTGGTCGCACGTACGGCAGTTAAAAAATCTTTGAACAATGTTGCAGCGAAAGTGATCACAAAGCAAGTCACAAAATTCATTCCGCTGGGCGGCCAACTGGTGGCGGCAAGTCTGGGCTATTTTGTCATGAAAAAGATTGCTGAAGCACATGTAGAGGAATGCTACCGTGCAGCTAAAAATATCCAGCAAAAACAGGTGGCGCAAGGTTAAAATCCGGGTGAGCTGAATTTTTGCAGCCCTCTAGATACTCTTACTTCAGGCAGATTATTCTGCCTGAAGCTGTTTTAAAATAGCCTTTAATACTTCGACCCGTGCGGTATGTTTATCATCAGACGCGATAATGTGCCAAGGCGCTTCCTCAGTCGAAGTATGTTCAAACATATCGGCTGCCGCTTTCAGATAATCGTCCCAGCGCTCCCGGTTACGCCAGTCTTCTTCAGTAATTTTAAAACGCTTATGCGGTGTATCTTCACGCGCCTTGAACCGTGCTGCCTGTTCCTCTTTAGAAATGGCCAGCCAGATTTTCACAATCACCGTTTGATGCTTGACCAGGCTCTGTTCAAAACGGTTAATTTCCGCATAAGCTCGCTGCCATTCTACCGGACTAGAAAACCCTTCTACCCGTTCTACCAATACCCGACCATACCAGGAACGGTCAAAAATGCAGATATCATCATCGGTTTGCAGCTTGGTCCAGAAGCGCCATAAATAAGGACGGCTCAGCTCATATTTTTCTGGTGCGGCAATGGTATGAATTTCATATTCACGTGGATCCAGTTTTTTGACAATCCGCTTGATCGCGCCGCCCTTGCCAGCAGCATCCATGCCCTCAAACAGAATTACCACATTACGCGAATCGGAACGCATGGCTTTGGCGACCTTCGCGGTTAATTTTTTTAGTTCCGGTTTGTAATCTTCTGGCTGGGCTTGAGTCTTGGAAGGATGTTTTAACTGCTCGGGAATCTTGGCCTGTTTCCATCTTCCCTTGGCTCTGGCGGGATGATCCGGACAATGTTTCAAGGCACTCAGGATATACTGGGCAAATTGCTGGTCGCGCTGCTGCTCATCTTCGCCATCAATAATGAACCAGTCCTCGGTAAAGCGCTGACGCAGGCGCTGCAAGGTGTCATATTCTTTGCGATTGCGCCAGTCCAGACCATGCAGTTGATGCCAGTGAGTTTCACTCGGATCCATGGCATCCAGACGTTTTTGCAAGACTTTCCAGGACAGGTCAAACCAGACCTTGATCACATCGACATGGTTATTTTTCAGGTCCTGTTCAAAGGCCTGCATCTCTTGCAGATATTCATCAAACTGTGCATCACTCAGCGGGCTTTCAGCTTGCATGGCACTGCCAAGCAGATCACTGTACCAGTTACCAAACAGCACCATGATCTGGCCTTCGGCAGGAATAAAACGCGCATAAGGTTGCCACAAGGTCTGCTTCGGGCCGGCTAGCTGGGGCTTATCGGCTTTCACGCGCAAATAGCGTGGATCGACCCATTCACGTAGCTGTTTGACCGCTTCACCCTTGCCGGCCAGCTCAATGCCATTCACCAGAATCACCAGACTTTTGGCATTTTTCTGGCCACGAGTCTTTTTTAAATTATATTGGGCATCAATCAGCTCGACAGACAGCTGATCTTCATCCATTAACTGAAATTGTGGTTGTTCCATACGTATCTTCAACCCTGATCTTTTATTCTATTTGCAGTATAGCGAGGAGTTTCAGCGCAAAAATAGCTCTCGCAACGTTTTTCACACGATTAAATTGGCTATTTAAACAACAGATTGACATACAAATGCCCGATCTCTGTTCAATTTGTCATAGCAGGATTGTCCGGCAGACTCTAAGATTCTTGCATCCTCCAATCATAATTGAAGCCTCATGTCCAAACTTGCCGTACTCGATGATCTGTTAGCGCATTATTATCAACTGGCTTATCACACCCGGCCTGACATTTTAAGCCGTTTACAGGATGTGCAGGCCTGGCAGAAAGTCCGCATGCAGCGCACCCATCGTGCTCATTTTGCTGAAAAACAAAACCAGTTGATGTCCGAATATTTCCTGAACCGTCTCTACGGCGGCGCTGACTTTGATGCGCTGGCAGAACAGATTGCCCGGCTGATGAAATATGCGCATAAAGCAGAAAAAGTTATTCCGGAAAATGCGATTAAAACCGGCACCTCAGGTGTAGAGCTGGCTATTCTGGCGGTACAGCTGGATGAACAGGTCGCAATTCAGTTATTACAGGATTATCATCCGCATGAACCGCTGACTGACGAGATGATGCGCCTGACTTATCTCAAACTGGATCAGGGTGAAGCACGCTTGAAACAGTTGGCTCTGCTGGATCAGCTCGGCATGAGTCTGGATAAATACATGCGTTCATTTGTGGTCTATACGGCCTTTAAAATGTGTAAAGGCGCGGCGAATAAATATAACTTTCAGGTGATGTATGAATTTATGCAGGATGGTTTTCTGGCCATGAAGCCACTCAAATCGGCAGAAAAATTTGTACGCACGTTCACGGCAACCGAACGCCAGATTATCGAGAAAGTACATTCTGGCGATCCGCTACCATTTCAGTAAATACCCGATGAGTATTTCTGCCAAGCGTGAATTTTTCTGTATATTATTCATAACAATTGCATCATGATTGCTGAATAAGCCTTTAGAATCTGTCATGATGCAGACAATGCAAGATTAACCCGATTGATATGTTAGGAGTGACTCCAATGTCGAATGAAAATACAACGCCTACCCCTACCCCCGAGTCGGCACAACAGACAGACAAAGTGAGCCCATTCTTAACTGAACCCCTTCCACAAGGCACCCCGCAAGGTCAGCAACAATCTTTAGAACAACGTCTGACTGACACGCCTGTGACGGGTACTGTGCCCAAATATAATCTGCCACGCGGTGCCAATACGGGTAACGTCGGCTCAACCACGCACTTCGGCTATCAAACTGTAAACAGCGAAGAAAAAGCCCAGAAAGTCGCAGAAGTGTTCCACTCTGTAGCGAGCAAATACGACATCATGAATGACTTGATGTCTTTTGGTATTCATCGCCTGTGGAAGCGTTTTGCAATCAATATGTCAGGTGTACGCCGTGGCCAGCATGTGCTGGATATCGCGGGTGGTACTGGCGACTTGGCTAAAGTCTTTAGCCGTGAAGTGGGCCCGACGGGTCATGTGGTACTGTCTGATATTAACGAATCGATGCTGAATGTCGGTCGTGACCGTCTGATTGATGCGGGCTGTACCAATGTCGATTTCGTTTTGGCCAATGCCGAAACCTTAGAACCATTTGCAGACAACAGCTTCGATCTTTTAACGATTTCTTTTGGTCTACGTAACGTGACCGATAAAGATGCTGCACTTGCTGCGATGTACCGTGTACTCAAGCCAGGTGGCCGTTTACTAGTGCTAGAATTTTCTAAACCAGTGTTTGAGCCATTCTCTAAACTATATGACCTGTATTCGTTCACAGCATTGCCAATCATGGGTAAAATCATTGCCAATGATGCAGAAAGCTATAAATACCTGGCTGAATCGATCCGTATGCATCCGGACCAGCGCACCCTGAAAGGCATGATGGAAAATGCCGGCTTCCAGAATTGTGACTATCACAACCTGACTGGCGGGATTGTTGCGGTTCACCGCGGTTTCAAACTTTAAGGTTCCTTGCCTATGTGGTCAATTCTGGCACTCGGTGCTGTTGAACGCGTGATTCATCATATCATTGATCTGGATGCCATTACCCGCATCCAGCTGAATGCTCTGTCCGGTAAGATGCTGCGGGTGGTGATCGCCTCGCCGCAGCTTTCGGTCGATGTTTTTTTTGATGAAAGCAAAGTTCGTCTGGAACCAACGGCAACCGGTCATACCGAAACACCTTCGGTCTTTGAACAACGTCCATTTGACGCAAGTTCCGCGACAGTCCTTGAAGCGACCGCAACCTTGCAGGTCAGCAATGTGGTGGAATTACTCAAGCTGCTGCTTTCCGATGAAGTCGGCAATATTCCATTGCAAGGCGACTACAAGTTATTGCAGGAAATCCAGCGCATCATGCAACAGGCAGAATTAGATCTGGCGGCGCACTTAAGCCCCTGGATTGGCCCGACACTGGCGCATGAAATTGGTAAATTGCAACTGCTGCCCAAGCAGCTAAAACGCACCCTGCAAAGTCAATTATTTTTTGCCGAAGATGCCTTAAAAGAAGACAGCGGTCTGTTTGCCCCCCGCTGGCAAATGGATGACCTGAATCAGGACACCCGTATCCTGAATCAAAATTTAGATCGGGTTGAAGCAAAAATCCATCAGCTTCAGGCTCAAATTGATGCCTCAAACAATTCTACTCAAGACTAGGTACACAGCTTTATGATTCCGCATGTTTCACGTTTACTCGAACTTTGGCGCATCGCCGCGCACTATCGACTCGACACGTTGTTTCCTGTGGAAGAATTACCAGAAAAATCCCGGCATGTGCTGTCCCTCATCCGGATGCATCCGGCTGCCTGGTCCAGTCGTGAACGTAAAAATCCGCTCAAGCTGAAACTGGCTTTAGAAGAAATGGGGCCGTTGGCGATCAAGCTCGGTCAACTGCTCTCGACCCGCCGTGACCTGATTCCACCTGAAGTTTTACAGCAACTGGTGTTACTGCAAGACCGGGTCAAGCCATTTGATAATGACGTGGCCAAGATGCGCATTCAGGAATCCCTGAAAGCTGATGTAAATACCCTATTCGCGCGTTTCGATACCCAGCCACTGGCTGCAGCTTCGATTGCTCAGGTGCATACGGCTGCCCTGCATGATGGCCGTGAAGTGGTGGTTAAAGTCACCCGCCCGAATATTCGCCAGCAGATTTTGCAGGATTTTGAAATTCTGGAATGGCTCGGTCAATTTCTGGAAAAACGTCTGGAAGCTGCCCGCGCATTGCACCTGTCGGAAATCATTCAGGATTATCGACAGATCATTCTGAATGAACTAGACCTGACGCTGGAAGCAGACAATACCCGCCGCATGCGCCATCATTTTACCGGCTCGAGCATGATGTATGTGCCGGAAATTTACATGGACAGCAAAGACGTGCTGGTGGCCGAGCGTATTACCGGGGTACCAATTTCAGATATCGCGACCTTTGACCGGTTGGGCATGGATCGGGCCGATCTGGCGCGTAAAGGCCTGACCATCTTCTTTACCCAGGTGTTCCGCGATAACTTCTTCCATGCTGACATGCATCCCGGCAACGTCTTTGTAGAAACCATCAATCCGGCCAATCCGCGCTTTATTGCGCTGGACTGCGCGATTATGGGCGAACTGTCCAAACACGACCAGATGACCGTAGCACGCATGCTACTGGCGGTCATGAACAGCGACTTTATGCAGCTGATTCAGGTGGTGCATCAGGCCGGCTGGATTCCACCGGGAACTGATCAGGATGCGTTGGCTCGTGAAATGCGCCGCAGTGTGGGGCCAATGGTCTCAAAACCGATGCATGAACTGGACTTTGCCGGCATTCTGATTGAAGTCATGGATATCGCGCGTCGTTTCCATCTGGAAATTCCACCTCAATTAATGTTGTTACTAAAAACATTAGTCCATGTCGAAGGTCTGGGAACCGATCTTTATCCGGAACTGGATATCTGGAGTCTGGCCAAACCAATTCTGACGGACTGGATCAAGGCCCAGATGAATCCGCAAAAGAACCTGAAAGAACTAGGACAGAAAATCCCGGATCTACTTTTAGGGGCACAGGATTTACCGACCCTGATGATCGACAGCTTAAACGGTTTAAAAAATCAGTCGGCCTGGCATGCCAAACAGCTCAATGAATTACAAAGCATGCGCCTGCAAATGGAACATCAACAGAAGCGTAGCTGGATGTTTGGCAGCGTCATGGCCATTCTGCTGGCAATTGCGATTATTTCACCGTGGTTTGTGTCGGTGATTCTGATTGTACTGGCGAGTGTACTGGCCGTCTGGCGGATTGCGAAATAACTAAATGAGCTTTTAAAAAAACCTGACACTGTTCAGGTTTTTTATTTTCTGGGCATCGCATGACTCCAAAGTCACCTTAGGACATATCTTGCCATTGGGTCCTAAGACCTATCGCTTAAAATAAGCACACATTTGGCTAGTATAGGTTCAACCATGGTACAGATTTTACAAAAACGTGCGCCTGCTCTGACGATTCGTGCCGGCCATCTGGCACGTGAGCTGATTCTGCAACAAGGTTTGCAACCCGAACAAGTCGATATTGTACCTGGTGCTGCAGGTGGCCCCAAAGGTATCGGTATCCAGGGACTGGATCAGGCGATTTTTGGTGAGTTTTTTCCACGTGCACCTCACCGTAGAACTTTGGTGGGTTCTTCGATTGGCAGCTGGCGCTTTGCCAGTATGGCTGCACATGGTGCTCAACAGGGAACCGAACGCTTAGCTGAGCTGTATACCAACCTCTATTTTCATAAAAAAATGACCCGTCAGGATGTCAGCGACATCTGCCGTGGCATGCTGCTGGATCTGGTACAAGGCAAAGAAAACGATCTGGTCAATCATCCAGATTATCATCTCGCAGTCATTTCAATTAAAGCCCAACACATTTTCCAGAGTGACAAGGCATTGCCGTTGTTGGCTTCTGTGGCTGGAATTCTTGGAACGACCGCAGTCGCGCGCCGGCACAGCCGTCATTTCATGCAACGTGTAATCAGCCAGCCCAATATCGGTGAACAGTTTAAAATCGCTGAAGATGGATTTACCACGCATTATCATGCACTAACCGAACAGAGTGTGTTGTCCTGGTTGATGGCTTCAGCGTCTATTCCCGGGGTGATGGCAGCGGTGAACAATATTCCGGATGCGCCGCAGGGTTATTATCGCGATGGTGGCCTGATTGACTATCACATTGACCTGCCCTTTCAGAGCAAAGGTATTGTGCTGTATCCACATTTTACCGATAGCATTACCCCCGGCTGGTTTGACAAGTTATTTAAACGTACCTCAAATCCGGAAAATCAGGCACGAACTTTGCTGCTTTCTCCATCGCAGCAATATCTGCAAAGTTTGCCTTTGGGTCGTTTGCCTGACCGTAAAGACTTTAACTTAAAAGGTTTGGACCAGGCCCAACGCATTCAGCTCTGGAAGCAATGTATTGCGGAAAGTCAGCGTCTGGGCGATGAATTTCTGGAACTGGTCGAGAAGCAGAATTTTGCTGAGGTGATGCAAACCTTGTAATTGGCCGCAGCTGCCCGATTATTTGTATAATTGCTTTAATTTTGTGAACTGTTGAGATTTATGCAGAAGTTTTTAGTTGTCCTGCAATACCTGTGTCTGGCCTTTGCCATTTATCTGATTTATAGCGTCAGCATGTCGCTGTATAGACAGGATTTTGTCCTGATGGAACTGGTCGCCGATATCGGTACGATTCTGATCTGTATCGACTTGGGTGTATTTTTATTGACCAGTAAAGGTAAACAAGGCATTACCATGGAAGAATATGCAAAACGACTGGAACAGCCACCGTCGAAACTGGTCTATGTGACACGAAAATTGGGGCATTTGGGTATTTTACTGATCATTACCAGCTGGATTGTGCCGATGATTAACTCATAATGATCCAATAAAAAACCTCCCAATTGGGAGGTTTTTTTAAATTAAAGATATCTGAAAATTATTTAGAACCTTTAATCCCTGCTTGCAATAGCAATGCACCCAAACCACCAATTTTTTGCTCTTGTGGTTTAGCCGCTTGAGGTTTCTTGCCCTGAGGACGCTCACCTTGCGGACGTGCTTGCTGTGGACGTTTACCTTGAGACTTACGTTCACCACGTGGCTCATTATTCTCGCGACGTGGCTGACGTGGTGCTTTCGCCGGAGCTTCAGAACCTTCTGGACGCATCGATAAATTCACACGGTTACGTTCAGCATCCACATTCAAAACACGGACTTGTACGATTTGACCCGGTTTCACCACTTTATGCGGATCAGCGACGAATTCATTGGCAAGTTCAGAAATATGTACCAAACCATCTTGATGCACGCCCACATCGACAAATGCACCGAAGTTAGTCACGTTAGTGACTACACCTTCCAGTTGCATGCCTTCAGACAATTGCGCAACTTCAGTAATGTCATCACGGAATTTAGCAGTGCGGAATTCTGGACGCGGGTCACGGCCCGGTTTTTCCAGTTCAGCCAATACGTCTTGAATCGTCGGCAGACCAAATTTCTCGTCTGCAAATTCTTCTGCATTCACTTGGCGAATGATTTCAGTATTGCCAATGATGTCTTTTACAGTCGTTGCTTTTGCTTCAACAATTTTGCTCACCAAAGCATATGACTCAGGGTGAACTGCAGACGCATCCAGTGGTTCTGTACCATCTTGAATACGCAAGAAGCCCGCAGCCTGCTCAAAAGTACGCTCGCCTAAACGTGGTACTTTTTTCAAAGACTGACGATTGTCAAAACGACCATTTTCCTTACGGAATTCCACAATTTGCTGTGCGATCGATTTATTCAGACCCGCGATATAACCCAGAATTGCTGCTGATGCAGTATTTACATCCACACCCACTGAGTTCACACAGTCTTCAACGACCGCTTCAAGGGTTTTCGCCAGACCGGTCTGGTTCACGTCATGTTGATACTGACCCACACCAATCGATTTCGGATCGATTTTCACCAGTTCTGCTAGTGGATCTTGTAAACGGCGTGCAATCGATACCGCACCACGAATAGATACATCTAGTTCAGGCAGTTCCTGTGAAGCTAGTTCAGATGCTGAATACACCGATGCACCTGCTTCAGATACAGAAACACGCGTCATTTTCAGATCACTGTTCGCAGCCATCATTTCAGCAACTAAAGCTTCAGTTTCACGGCTTGCAGTACCATTACCAATCGCGATCAGGTCAACATTGAACTCGCGGCATAAACGCGCCAGCTCGGCCAGTGAACCTTCTTTATCTTCTTTTGGTGCAAATGGATAAATCGTGCTGTGTGCAAGAACATCACCAGACTCGTTCACTACCGCCAGTTTCACACCGGTACGGATACCCGGGTCCACGCCCAAAGTGGTACGTGCGCCTGCAGGTGCAGAAAGCAGTAAATGACGCAGGTTTTCAGCAAAGACGTTCATCGCTTCTGTTTCAGCAGCCAGACGTTTTTCAGTCAGCAATGAATGTTCGATCGTTGGACGAACTTTACCGAGCCAAAATAGTTTTGCAGTTTGCTTCAAGAAATCCTGACGCGCTTGTGGCTGAACAGTTTCAAGATTGTATTCAGTTTCAATACGCGCCAACGGGGCATCATCTTCGCCATCCACTTTCAGGCCTAAAACGTTTTCTTGACGGCCACGCAGCATCGCCAATAAACGGTGTGAAGGCACTTTATTCAAGTTTTCAGAGAAATCGAAATAATCACGGAATTTTTTACCGACTTCTTTTTTCTCATCACTGGCAACCAAACTTTTCAGCACGGCAGTTTTTGCAAATGTCGCTTTAAGTTCAGTGGTCAGCGCGATATTTTGCGCCCAGTCATCAATCAGGATATGCTGGATCGCATCAAGCTGGCTTTCAGTATCTGGATAATCTTCATGGCTAAAACCCACCAAAGCTTCAGCTGGATCAACGGCTTCATTAAAGATTTTTTCGGCAATCGGGCCTAGACCGGCTTCTTTGGCCTTGAATGATTTACTGGTACGTTTTGGACGGTACGGCGCGTAAATTTCTTCTAATGCATTTTTGGTTTCCGCTGCATTCACACGCGCCAATAAGTCATCAGACAATTTATCTTGTTCTTTGAGTGATTCAATCACCTTGTCACGGCGCTCATACAAATCACGCAAGTATGATAAACGCGTATCGAGTTGACGTAGTTGCGTATCGTCCAAGCCTTGCGTTACTTCTTTACGGTAACGTGCAATAAAAGGAACACTGGCACCTTCATCAATAAGCTTGATGGCAGCCTCAACTTGATTTGGACGTACGGCAAGTTCTTTTGCCAACTGCTGAACTAAGTCAGTCATCGTGTTTGATCCCACAAGGATAAGTACTAAATGGCATGATTATAAAGACCGGGTCTATAAAATCCACCATTGTTTTTATTAATTTACCTCATCTTTATATTATGAAGTGCCATAGTTTTCTGCTTTTCCCGATAAAGTTTGTATGAACTTTGCTTTTTATCCAGCTTAAAATCGTATTTTTTGCTCATTTAGATGTATATATTTGGTATCTATGTCTTGATTTTAACTGCAATATTTGGTGCTTTAGAGCATAGTCAATTAATATTAATGAATCGTATACTCAAAGCCTATTTGATTTTTGTTTATGACGACAATAAAGAATAAAGGAGCATCTCATGAGTTTAGTTGTACCTGCTGAAAAAGCCGATGCCGTACATACCGAAACGGACCGGGTCGAACGGATCCTGGTGGTTGATGATGATGTTCGTCTGCGTACCTTATTACAGCGTTTTCTCGAAGATAAAGGCTTTGTGGTCAAAACTGCACATGATGCCACGCAGATGGATCGACTTTTACAGCGGGAACTGTTTTCTCTGATCGTGCTCGACTTTATGCTTCCGGTCGAAGATGGCTTGAGTATCTGTCGTCGTTTACGCCAATCCAATATCGATACGCCTATCATTATGCTCACCGCTCGTGGTAGCGACTCGGATCGTATTGCCGGTTTAGAAGCAGGTGCCGATGATTACTTGCCTAAACCGTTTAACCCGAATGAGCTGCTGGCACGTATTCGTGCGGTATTGCGCCGTCAGGTACGTGAAGTGCCGGGTGCACCAAGCCAACAGATGGAAGTGGTTTCTTTTGGCCCATGGTCGCTAGATCTCTCTACCCGCACTCTGACCCGTGAAGGCCAAGTGGTAACGCTCACTACTGGTGAGTTTGCGGTACTGAAAGCACTGGTTCAACATCCACGCGAACCATTAACCCGCGACAAGCTGATGAATCTGGCGCGTGGCCGTGAATGGGGTGCCATGGAACGTTCAATTGATGTTCAGGTGTCACGTTTACGCCGTTTAGTGGAAGAAAACCCAGCGCGTGCACGTTATATCCAGACTGTATGGGGTGTGGGTTATGTCTTTGTTCCAGATGGTGCTGAATAAAGAAAAACTTATTAGGATAAAAGATTACCCCAATTTATTGTCCCTAAAAGCCATTCGCTGCTGTTTGAGCCTCCCCTTCTTTAAAGGCTCGTATACAAATGCGCGAGTTCAGCGAATGGCAAAGTTTTTTGGTTACTTTTTTCAAAAAAAGTAACACAACAAGCTCCTTCCATCGAAGGTTCAAGCAGTAAGATTCCATTACAAATTATTATTACTGCTCAATTTGGAAAATGCCAACAGGGAGCTGGTGTGAAACTCGACCCCATCGATCCACAAAAATTTACCGATTTTGTCAGCTACTCGGAAAAAAAGCGTACCCGCGGGGAACGCTTTCTCGACAAGATCAAGCCGCGTTCTGCTGCCATGCGTACCACGGTACTGGTGGTTTTTGTGGTCTGTTTTAGCCTGTTCATGTCCTTGTGGTTCTTTTGGCGTACCCTGTTTTTACCTGAAATCCAGCAACATGCGCGTTATCTGGCCATGGAACTGGAAATTCTCAACAATCCCGATCTGCGCCTGTATCATAAACAGCAGGAAGTCGATATCGATGACTGGTTAAGAAATCGGGTCGGCATTGAATATGTCACCAATCCGGCAGAATATCCCACGGTTCGAGAAAAGCTGATTGCAGAGTTTTTTACCCGGCAGATCGAAACCAAACTGGCCAAAGAATTACGCATCGAACAAGCCACGGTCTATTTCCAGTTTAAGCCGAGTCCACGTATCTGGATCCAGACCCCTGAAATGAATGGCCACTGGGTACAGGAACCTTTAAAGACGTATGCCAACTATAGCAATGAACTGATTTTGGGCTGGTTGCTTGGCACGCCGATTATTGTCGGCATCATTATTTTGACCTTGGTGCGTCAGCTCAACCGTCCTTTACGCCGTTTGCAGAATGCCGCCAACAGTTATAGCCGAATCGGCTCAGCACCCTATCTAGATACCAATCATGGTCCACTGGAAATCCGTCAGGTCAATCATGCCTTTAATCAGATGATTTATACGCTGGACCAGACCGAGCGGGAACGCCGAATCATGCTGGCCGGCATTTCACATGACTTGCGCACGCCCTTAACCCGAATCCGCCTCAGTGCCGAAATGATGCCAGATGAAGACTTTCTCAAAGAAGGCCTGATTTATGATGTCGAAGATATGGACGCGATTCTGGATCAGTTCATTTCCTATATGCGCGACGGTTCCGATGAAGAACCGCAGGACACCAATGTCAATGTACTGCTACAGGAACTGGTCAAGCAGTTTAAACCGCTAGATATCCGTTTCACCCCACAAGATATACCGACCATTCAGGCACGTAGCATGTCGCTAAAAAGACTGATTGGCAATCTGATCAACAACTCAAAACGCTATGGTTCAGAACCAATTGAGCTTTCTGCGCATGTTGAAGAAGATCAACTGTTGATTTGTGTCGCAGACCATGGCGAAGGCATTCCGGAAGATCAGATTGAAGCCTTAATGCAGCCTTTTGTTCGGGGCAATTCAGCACGAACGGTACAAGGCAGTGGCTTGGGGCTGGCCATTGTTAAACGGATTGTCGATATTCACCATGGTCAATTACGTATCCATAATCGTCCTGAAGGTGGGCTGGAAGCTATCATTTCACTACCCGTGAATCAGGCGAACCCTGAGACACTTCCCCCCGCCACTACACTCGATAAAATTCGCCAAACCTTGACTGATCACTTTTAAGAAGTGATCAGTAATTCAACAAATGACTTTTTAGTTTTTCTATACAATTCATTTTATAGTTCACGAATTCAATCATTTAAAAATCATCATTTTTTATTATACCTACATTTAGCTAAAAAATTAGACCTTAGCCTAACACCTATGCACAATACATTTTTTGAGCGGTACAATCCGTCTCATAGTTTAAGAATTAATGAGAGTTAAAATGTCTTTAGATCGTATCCGTTTAGCCTCCCTACACAACAAAGTCATCAGCCCAGAACAAGCGGCTGAATTCATCCAAGATGGCATGACTGTGGGTATGAGTGGCTTTACTCGCGCTGGTGAAGCGAAGGCGGTTCCTTTAGCTTTGGTTCAACAGGCAAAAGCAAATCCATTAAAGATCACGTTAATTACTGGTGCATCACTAGGGAACGATCTAGACAAACAACTGACTGAAGCTGGTGTATTGGCACGTCGTTTACCGTTCCAGGTAGACAATACTTTACGTAAAGCGATCAACAACGGCGAAGTGATGTTCATTGACCAGCACTTGTCTGAAACTGTTGAGCAAATGCGTAACCTGCAGTTGAAAAAACCAGACGTTGCGATCATCGAAGCCGTAGCAATTACTGAAGATGGCGGCATCATTCCAACAACATCTGTTGGTAACTCTGCAAGCTTTGCGATTTTTGCTGAAAAAGTGATTGTAGAAATCAATACGAATTTAAGCCCGGCATTTGAAGGCTTGCACGATATCTACATCCCGACCTATCGTCCAACGCGTCAACCGATTCCATTGACTCAAGTTGATGAGCGTATCGGCACGCATGCGATCAATATCGATCCATCTAAAATTGTTGGTATCGTATTTAACAGCGAATTGCACGACTCTCCATCTACTGTAACTGCACCAGATGATGAGACGCAAAGCATTGCCAACCATTTGATCGCTTTCTTTGAAAAAGAAGTGGCTGAAGACCGTCTACCGAAAAACCTGGGACCTCTTCAAGCAGGGATCGGTTCAATTGCAAATGCCGTATTGACCGGTCTGAAAGATTCAAACTTCGAAGACCTGATCATGTACTCAGAAGTTCTGCAAGACTGTACTTTTGAATTGATCGATGCAGGTAAGATGAAGTTTGCTTCAGGTTCGTCTATTACGCTTTCTGCTAAATATGGCGAAAAAGTATTTAACAACCTTGAACAATACAAAGACAAACTGGTATTACGTCCACAAGAAATTTCAAACCATCCTGAACTGGTACGTCGTTTAGGTATTATCGGCATCAACACTGCACTTGAGTTTGATATTTACGGTAACGTGAACTCAACTCACGTATGTGGTACCAAAATGATGAACGGTATTGGTGGTTCAGGTGACTTCGCACGTAATGCGCATTTGGCGATCTTCGTGACCAAATCCATCGCGAAAGGTGGTGACATCTCTTCTGTAGTGCCATTTGCTTCACATATCGACCATGCGGAACATGATGTTGATATCCTAGTGACTGAACAAGGTCTTGCGGATCTTCGTGGTTTGGCTCCGCGTGAGCGTGCACGTGCAGTGATTGATAACTGTGCGCACCCAATGTACCGCGATGCGTTGAATGATTACTTTGACCGTGCATGTGCAAAAGGCGGCCATACCCCTCATCTTCTTCGTGAAGCGCTTTCTTGGCACTCAAACTTCGAAGAAAATGGTCACATGCTTGCTGTTGAAGCTGCAGTAAAAACTGCATAATTGACTGCATTCACAAAACGCCCTACGGGGCGTTTTTTTATGGCATTTTTATATTTTTTTTGAATAGTCAGAACCTGATTATATTAAGGAAGCCATCTGGCTATCACCTACTCTTTCTTCTTTTATTTATCCTGCCGATCTGCTGTAGAAATACACTTCTGATGCTCAAGGGCTTTAAATTCTGATTCTTCACCCTCATACTTGAACACAAGAGCAAAATTAGAGACATGACATGCGCGTAGATATCTGGTCAGATGTGGTTTGCCCCTTCTGCTATATTGGTAAAAAACGTTTAGAAGCTGCTGCACAAGAAGCAGGTATTGAGCTAGAAGTACATTGGCACAGTTTCCAGCTCGATCCTGAAGCACCGGTACGTCAGGAAGTCTCCAACTCTGAGCGTCTGGCGCAAAAATATGGCCGCACCGTGGCAGAAGTCGAAGAGATGCAGCGCAATATTGCTGAAATGGCCAAAGCCGAAGGTATTGAATTTAACTGGGAAGGTGCCAATTCAGGCAATACCTTTAATGCGCATCGCCTGATTCACCTGGCGCAAAGCAAGGGTTTGGGCAATGAAGCACAGGAAGCGTTCTTCTATAGCTATATGACCCAAGGTCTGGCGATTGGAGAACGTGAAACACTGGAAGATGTCGCAGCGCGTATTGGCCTGAATCCGGTCGAAGTCGATGACCTGTTGGATTCGGAAGAATATGCTGATTTCGTCAAATTCGATCAGGAAGTCGCACATGAACAACTCAAAGTGACCGGTGTACCTTTCTTTGTTTTTGATCAACGTGTGGCATTGGCAGGCGCGCAGCCTAAAGAAGTTTTCCTGCAAGTATTTGAAAAAGCGCTCGATACATCAACCAACAGTCAGGCAGCACAGTGCTCACCAGAAACGTGTGACACGCCAGACCAAGCTAAATAAAACAACGTTCAATAAAAAAACCCCATTTTAAATGGGGTTTTTTTATTTGTTATTGAATGGCATTCGCTTAATCAACCAGAAAACTAATTTTTAAATTGACACGATATTCCGTGATTTTATTTTCTTTAATGACAACTTTCTGTTCATTGATCCAAGCACCTTGTACATTTTTGACCGTTTCTGTGACTTTTTGAATGCCCGTTTGAATCGCATCTTCAAAGCTTTTATTGCTGCTTGAATTGACTTCTACCACTTTTGCAATTGCCATAATAAAACTCTCAGCATGAAAATGAATGGAATTCCATCTTAGTCCATTCTCAGAAGATTGCAGCAGCCCGTAAACAAGCGATAGCAAAAACTTACATGGATTGAACAAAGCTCGAAATTCAATCTTAAATTGGCAGATCAAAAACACATCGCCGTTTGTTTTGGCACTCGATTAAGTCCAGATTCTCATCGCCAAAACAAAGCATAAATTCCTGTAAAATCATAAAAATCAAACTAGAGTAAATAAACTAATTTATTGTTTTATAGAGTAATTTATCTAAAATTTACTGCCTGAATTTGCCGAATCTATCATTTTATATTAAGTCTTATTTGCTATTATTTCACCCGAATTAAGTTTAAATATTCTCCTCTGTTCAAGTCATTGAACACTC
The DNA here is from genome assembly GCF_052078135.1 of Acinetobacter lwoffii. Classification (GTDB taxonomy): domain Bacteria; phylum Pseudomonadota; class Gammaproteobacteria; order Pseudomonadales; family Moraxellaceae; genus Acinetobacter; species Acinetobacter lwoffii_Z. Next base: position 85,615 of record NZ_JBQGUZ010000008.1, on the reverse strand, counting down.
TGATATTAAAGGTCATCCTATGAATGCTCTTAAATTTGCTTTCGCTGCAACCGTTATGGCTTTTTCCGTTCAAGCGTCTGCACAAATGGCGCAAGTGGTTCATCTGCCAGACTTTCCAGCGACTAAAGCACCTGCTGAAACAGTAAATACAGATGCTGCGACTGTAGCAACTGAAAAAACGGCTTAATGCAAAACTGTTTTGCATTAAAACAGGCTGATTGATTCAGCCTGCTTTTTTTATCATATTGAACACATTCTGTGTAAAAGATGCACAACTCTCAAAAATATCGACTATTTCCTACTCTCATTTTTTCTATTGATTTTTATCACTTTTAATTAAAAAATTTGTTTATAAAACACTCAAAATAGATCACTATTTTATGTGATCTCTGCTTATAATTGCAGCAATATAAATAGATTAATGATAAGAAAATTTTTTATGCATGAACTTCAGGCATTGGTACAGGGCAAAATTCCGCCTCAGTCAGTTTCTATTGATTATTTAATTGAAATGGCAGAAAGCTATACAGACTCGAATTCTGCTGAATACAGACTGGTCGAGCTGGCGGTTAACATTGTACTGGCACAAACCCTGGATAAAGCACTGAAACATCTCTAGAGATCAAAAAATGAATGCTTTAGAAAAAGCACACTTAATTAAAGAACTACATGGACTGGCGCAGCAACTGGAGCATAAAGTCCTGCCTTTCTATGAAATTGCCCGTTCTAAAAAAAGGATACGCGATATTTTTAATCTGTGTGATGAGCCTATTTTCAAGACCCAGATTTCAGCATTTAAGGCCCGCACTCAACCTGAACTTGTTGCTTACCAATTTTCTGCTAATACGTCTTATCATCTAAGCTTTCGTGGCTATTTCACCGAAATCTTAGCACTGGAACAAGCACTGTCTGCCCATCCGGATTCTGGCTGGGCAGTTTTGCATCATCCTGAACGTGGCTGGCAAATCTGGCTGATGCCCGCTCCCCAAGCTCCTGCCCTGCACAGCCAATGGGCTGAATTGCAACACTGCTATATCTGGCTGTTGCAACAACAGCAGCAATTTTCTTGTCTGCAACAGGATCCCCCCTTGATCGTTCCTGCCTTATCCTTAAACGAAGCTGAAACCAGCTGCAATTCTGTGGAAACAACCAAATATCATCGGGGACGGCCGCGCGCAAGAATCCATGCATTAGAACTACGCCGCCCAGATGAGTCAACCAATCAGATACTGACTGAACCCAAGGAACTAAATCCTCAACTAAAAGCTGAAATGACAATAACGAAAATTCCGCAAGAACAGATCACAGCCTCCGAATTGATTCAATTCCCTGTACAGATTCAACTAGGCGAACTAAACACCCATGTACACCCTTTAGGCTTAGAAGAAACCAATATCCAGCGACTCTGTGCTTTAGAACTGACTGAGAATATCGAGCATCCTGCCTATCTGGATATCACCTTGTATTATGCGGCAGAAGATAACTGGCAGGCACGTCAGATCTATTTGGTTGAACAACTGAATCTGCAAGGCCAGTTTGTTAAATATCTGATGCTCTTAGGGGTACCGAGTCAGTTGCAGGCTCACTATTGTATTCAACATTGGCTGACCCATCATCAACGCCAGGCTGCGGCGATTAAATCACTGGCATGGTCTGCTTTAAGCGCCAGTTTCATGCAACTCGAGCTTTTTTCAACAGCTTACTTGCAGCAGGCTGAAACAATCTGGACACAGCCAGATTACCATCCGTTTATACCCGCCCAGTTTATTCAGAAGCAGAAATTTATTTCTTTTAAAGAGGCTGCTGCTGATTTTTCTACTCCTGTACTCTTGCTACAGGAACATCAAAAAATCCGTGTGATTCATGGTGAAAAACGCATCTCTCTTGCAGAGGATGAGCTGGCCTATCCACACATCTTGCTGCAACGCGACAAACAGCTCAATTGGCAGAATATTCACAATATTATTTTAACAATGCCGCAACCGATTCAAGTGCTGGAACTTTATCGAGAAATTCAGGCTCAAATGATTGAATAATTGCTGTTATTTTGTAGCTTTAACTTGCTTTTTAAGGCGTTTTTTTAGAAAACTACAGCTGAATATAAGAATACAAGAGCAACAAATATCTCATGCAAATAAACAGGATTACTCAAATTTTACTGCTCTCTCTGGGCTTAGGAATGAGTGGTAGCATGTCTTGGGCCAATTCAGTCACAACTGCTCCTGCCAGTCCAACGAATATAGAGCCAAGCCGATCAGGCTTGCTGGATCAGATTCCACGTTTGATCGATGCAACACCCACGGTTCTGCCGGAGCAATCAAATGTCGCCATTGTTCCATCCACGCTAGAGACAGAAAATTATTCATGGGCGGATCAAAAGCAGAAAGGCATCCGCGAATGGGCCGATCGTACTGCGCATAAAATTGATAACTGGTTTGGTGAAAGCGATCCGGATCAGCCAGCTGCAGCTACATTACGGATCATTCTAGATAATCGCTGGGATGAATATGAAGGCTATGAGATTAAGCCCCGAATCCGCGGCAAGATCAAGCTTCCGACCTTGGAACAAAAGCTGAGTGTGGTGTTTGGTGATGACAGTCTGGACAATGAATTAGACAGCAATGTCGCGATTACCAATGAAAATCCTGCCACTTCCGGAAATAAGCGTCTGGATACTAAACGTGCCCGTGAAGATAACAGCTCTTTTGCCTTACGTTGGTCAGAATGGTCAGATCGTATTCCTTTCGAAACCGATCTGGATTTGGGCCTACGTTCTGGCGATGATATTTACCTGCGTGTCAAAGCCAGTAAGGATTGGACACTAGAAAATGACTACTCTTTTCATGCCGAACAGATTTATCGCTATGGCGTTCAGAGTGAAAACTATTTACGGACCAATCTGGAGTTGATCCATGCTCGTCCCAATCAGGCCTTTTTCTCCAATCAACTCAGTCTGACTTATGCAGATGATCAAGACGACGATCTGACTTGGGACAACTACACTTTTAGACAACACCAGTTTTTTCAGGACAACCGTTTCAGTTACGGCATTTATACCGGTGGTTATCTGAACGATAAGGATCTGCGTCTTAATCGCTGGGGTCCCTATGTGTCCTGGAGACAACCCTTTTTACGTGAATGGTTTTTTGTCCAGACCGACCTGAACTATCTGAATGATCATCGCGAGGATCGTGACCACTATGTCGGGGCTTTGGTACGTTTAGAAGCGTTGTTTTAAACTGACTGATACTAGAAAATAATAAAAGCCCATCATTCATGGGCTTTTTTCAATATTACTGAGGCAATCAGTGCGGTAAGTATTAGCTGGTTTTATTCAGGATAATACGATCACTGCGTAGCACACGTTTTTGCTGCAATGAGGGTTGCTCCATCACTGGCATATTGAAGCGAATACGATCGCTACGTTGCACACGTTGTGGTTTTGCTGCCTCTACTTTCGCAACTTTATAAAAACTGATGCGATCTGTGCGTACCACTTTTTCTGCAGCAGGTGCCGCTAGACTAAACTGGCTCATCGACATCAGGATTACAGCGCCCATACTGATCATCAGCTTAGATTTCATAACATTCTCTCTCTTTGCTTAATGATCGCAATTATAAATTAAAAATTAATTAATAATCTAAAATATAGATTTATGATTCGAAGGTATTTTTTTATTCTCTCTATCGTTTTTCCAGATCATTTCTAGAAATGAAAAATGAAGCAGGCATAAAAAATCCCTCCGAAGAGGGATTTTCTCATTCAACACATCAGCAGTTAAGCAAGCAACAAGCTATTAATTCGCTTGACATATTCAGCAGGATTTTCTGGTAATCCACCTTCTGCAATCACCGCTTGGTCGAAGATCACATTGGCCAGATCATCAAACTGCGCCGAGCCATCCAGTTTTTTCACCAACGGATGTTCTGGGTTAATTTCCAGAATCGGCTTGATATCCGGCACAGGCTGACCTGCATCTTTCAGCATACGAATCAGTTGTGGAGACAACTCACCTTCTCCAGTTACCAGACAAGCCGGAGAATCGACCAGACGCGTCGTCACCCGCACTTCTTTGGTTTTGTCTTTTAATGAATCCGTCAGCTTATCCACCACCGGTTTAAACTGGGCTGCGGCTTCTTCAAGGGCTTTCTTCTCTTCGGCATCCTGAAGGTCACCTAAGTCAACTGCACCCTTAGACACGTTTTGCAAAGGCGTACCATCGAACTCATTTACGAAGTTCATCGCCCATTCATCCACGCGTTCAGTCATCAACAGAACTTCAATGCCTTTTTTCTTGAACAGTTCCAGTTGCGGTGAATTTTTCGCAGCATTCAGACTATCTGCAGTCACATAATAAATGGCTTTCTGGCCGTCTTTCATGCGTGCTTTATAGTCTGCCAATGACGTGCTGACCTCGTCATTGTTTGATGTTGCATAACGCAGCAGTTTCAAGATACGTTCACGGTTACTGAAATCTTCACCCAGACCTTCTTTCAATACTGAAGCAAATTCCTGATAGAAGGTTTTGAAGTTTGCCTGATCTTTTTCATCTTCAGATTTAGCCAGATTATCCAAAATGGTCAGGATACGGCGGGTATTGCCTTCACGGATGGTTTTTACATCACGGCTTTCTTGTAATAACTCGCGACTGACGTTCAATGGCAGATCGGCACTGTCCACCACACCTTGCACAAAGCGCAGGTAGTTTGGAATCAGGTTATCTGCATCATCCATAATGAACACACGTTTCACATACAGTTTGATACCCGCTTTGGATTCACGGGTGAAAATATCATGTGGCGCTTTGCTTGGAATATATAACAACTGGGTATATTCAGTGCTGCCCTCAACCCGGTTATGCGCCCAGGCCAATGGCGCTGCGAAATCATGGCTTAAGTTCTTGTAGAACTCGACATACTGCTCTTCAGTGATTTCAGACTTGTTACGAGTCCATAATGCGCTGGCCGAGTTAATGGCTTCCCACTCATCGGTTTTGACATACTGGCCACCTTTAGATGTTTCACCTTCAGCCGCTTCTTCTTCCTGCCAGACTTCTTTTTGCATCTGGATTGGCAGGCTGATGTGGTCTGAATATTTATTGATAATCTGCTTCACTTTATAGCTTTGCAGATAATCCAGCGCATCGTCACGTAAGTGCAGAATAATATCGGTACCACGTCCTTGTTTCGTGATCTGTTCAACTTCGAACTCACCGGTTCCGCCACTGATCCAGCGCACCCCTTCAGAGACATCTGTGCCAGCACGACGCGACTCTACCGTGATCTTGTCAGCCACAATAAAACCGGAATAGAAACCGACACCAAACTGGCCAATTAGCTGGGCATCAGCCTTTTGATCGCCGGTCAGTTTGGACATAAAGTCTTTGGTGCCTGATTTGGCAATAGTCCCTAAATTATCAATAGCTTCCTGTTCGCTTAAGCCGATCCCGTTATCTGAAATGGTAATGGTTTTATTGTCTGCATCCAGACTGACACGAACGCGCAGATCCGGATCATTTTCATAAAATTCGGGATGGTTAATCCCTTCAAAACGTAATTTGTCGCATGCATCTGAGGCATTCGAGATCAATTCGCGTAGGAAAATTTCAGGGTTTGAATAAAGCGAATGGGTCACGAGATGTAGTAACTGAGCCACTTCAGCCTGGAAACTATGTTTTTGTGCGCTAGACTCGCTCATTAATCACTCCTTTTATTTTAAATACAGGTCAATACTGTTGCCTATATGAATGGAGTGAGTTACTAAATTTTCAATAGCCAGTTGTATATTTTTTCTCAAGATATTTTATAAAGGATCTCTTGATCTAAAATGACTTGGATTTGTAAAGGCTTAGGTTTAAGTCCTAATAAGGCCCAAGCTTATAAATACGTTGAAATTGCAGGTCTATTTGCTGCTGGCGCATATTATAAACCTGACTCAGACAAGACACAGATTCCTGACAGCGGTCACGAAACTGTAGCCATTTCACCTGATCGCGCTGGATCACCGAGCGGGTTCCCATAGGCACCATACGGCGCAAAATATGATAGCTGGTGCTCATCTTGACATCGGCATCATTGAGCAGACGATGTTCACAAATCGCTTTCTCTGTCACGGTTTCAGTTTTCTGACAATCAAAACTCGCCGCATAGGCAGACCCTGCCAGCAGGCTGAAGAAGATCACAATACCTTGGCTTAAAAACTTCATGCTGATCTTCCTTATTATTCAATTATTAAGTCGTATTCAATTAATATTTACTTTATTCGTTTTAATATAGTTGAACATTGCCGATCTGCTCAATTTCAATAAGTTATAAATCGTTGTTATTTTGAAAAAAAAGCCTCATTCAAGATGAGGCTTTTTTGTTGAGCAAGACTAGAATTTAGAACTTGTAGCTATAACCCAATGTATAAACAACCGGATCAATATCTAAATTAAATTTAGATTTTCCAACTGCTGCAGCTGTTGCATCATCTAAAGTCACTTCAGGACTCAAATCCGCATAACGCACATCTACAAATACACCCCAGTTTTTAGCATCTGCCGGTTGATAGTTAAAACCGACTTGTCCAGCAACACCAAATTCCTCTTTGACGTCTTTTGCTGCACCTTCTTCATCCCAAGCGATAAAGGCTGTTCCACCCAAACCTACGTATGGCGTAAAACGTGTAGAGTTTTTAAAGTGATATTTAGCAGTAATAGTTGGTGGAAGATGTTTAATCTTGGCAATTTTCCCTAGACCCTGAGCAGAAATGTCATGGTTAAACGGGGTAGCCAATAATAATTCTGCCGAAATATTGTCATTAAAAAAGTATTCGACCGACGGCGTAAAACCATATTCTTGATCCGCTTCTACGACTAAACCTGGTGCAATTTCAGTGTCACTTGATGGTGCTAAAGAACTGGCACCAACTTTCACCTGCCATTGACCTGCCATCGCAGATGCAGAAAGACCCATTAATGCAATTAGAGCAGCTTGCTTTAACATTTTAAAATACCCCACAGGAAGAATAATTATTAAGAAAATAAATCTTAATTAATAATAAACACGAGGTAAAATAATATGCAATAAGGATTATAAAACTAATTTTTAATTATTATTTAATATATTGATTTTAAAAGTTATTTATTTTAAATTGACTAGATTGGTTGGTTTTAAATACCAAGCATATTAATCAGATAAATATGGCTTTATTCAGACTAAAATAATCAAGTTTATATTAATTTTTATTTAAACATATATTTTAAATACATCTTATTATTTATTTTAAATCCAGCCAAATCTGCTCCAATAGATATCAGAGCAGATTGAAATTGACTTACAGAACCATGGCTGCAATCCAGCCAAAAATCATCAACGGAATATTAAAATGAATGAAGGTTGGAACCACACTATCCTTCATATGGTCATGCTGACCATCCATATTCAGACCGGATGTTGGGCCTAGAGTTGAATCTGACGCTGGAGAGCCGGCATCGCCTAAAGCCGCCGCAGTCCCGATAATCGCAATGGTCGCAGCCGGGCTGAAACCAAACTGGATACACAGCGGAACATAAATAATCGCCAGAATGGGAATGGTCGAGAAAGACGAACCAATGCCCAATGTGATCAGCAAACCAATCAACAGCATCAGGAAGGCAGCCAATGCCTGACTATTACCAATCCATTTCACTGATGCTTCAACCAAGGTTGGTACCTGATTAGTCGCTTCAATCACCGCGGCAAAGCCTTGTGCTGCAATCATGATAAAGCCAACCAGCGCCATCATGCGCATACCGGTAATGATCACATCATCCGCTTCTTTCCATTTAAAGATCCCGGCACAACTCAAGATTGCGACACCGACCAGACCGGCCAGAATCATCGAATCTGAATAAAGCTGTACCGCCAATGTAGCAATAACTGCAAGACCTGCCATCCAGATGGTAAATTTGGCAATCTGCGGTTTAACGTGTTCAGCCACACCTAATTCAGCAGAAATACTTTGCTGTTCCTGGATATGAATATCTTGATATTGACGTGGTTTGCGATAGCTAATAAAGATCGCCACCAATAAGCCTACAAACATCCCGAATACTGGAATTGCCATCGCAGATGGAATCTGGTCATAGCTAATTTCAAATCCGTATGGCTTACCAAAGGTATTGATGTTATGACCTAGAATATCATTCAGGAAGATCGCACCAAAACCGACTGGAATGAGCATATAGGTGGCGACCAGACCAAAGGTCAGCAAACAGGCAATCAAACGACGGTCGAGCTTTAAATGGTTAAATACAGCCAATAGTGGCGGAATCAGTACCGGAATAAAGGCAATATGCACGGGAATAACGTTCTGCGAGAACACAGCAGCAATAGCAACTGTGAAAAAGATCAGATATTTCACCCGGTTTTGCGCTTTAAAATCGGCCTCACCTTTTAAGGTACTGATCATTTTATAAGCCAGCAAATCCGGTAAACCCGAACGTGCCAGAGCCAAAGCAAATGCACCTAAAATACCGTAAGCCAAGGCAATTTTAGCACCACCACCCAAGCCATTGTTAAACGCGTCCAAGGTTCCCTGTAGGCCTAGACCTGCCAATAAACCACCTGTAACAGCACCAATAACCAGGGCAAAAACCACAGGTACACGTGCCAACGAGAGTCCGAACATGACTCCAATAGCAGCAAGAATTGCGAACATAATGAATCGGAATAGAGAGAAAGCGGCTATTTTATCAGAAAATACGGATAAAAATTCCGCCACTTTTTTCTGGTCGGGTCATGTTTCGCGGAGTGGCCTGTCAATGAATGTCAGCAGATTTACGCTGAATAAACTCATCAATCAATTGAGCCACTTGCTCCGGTTGACTCAGGATCGCCCAGTGATTGGCAGCCAGTTCTACTTTCGAGAAATCATCCACCCATTTGGACATCTCATCAACCAGATCTGGCCCGACAAACTGGTCATATTTCAGCACAATCGCCTGTATCGGACAGATGGCAAAACGCTGCCGTGGTTGAGCTAAGCGTGGCAAAAAATTGGCCCGATACAGGTTCACACCATATTTGCCATCTTTGACAATATGCGGGTTGAGTGGCAGATCATCGTGTCTTTCCAGTTGCTGCACGATCTTGCCCCAACGCTGCGGATTAAAAAAATTCCAGGCCAACGGCGCCACTAAAGGCAACTGAAACATCGCGATATACCAAGATTTGCTCATTTGCTTTAAAAATTTTGCTTTGTTTTGCTGGAACTGTTCACGCATCCAGAAAGCGGCATGATCCAGACATGGCCCAGATAAGGTGCTATAAGACAGAATTCGCCCTTTAAAGCGTGGATCGGTGACAGATTCCCAGGACTGAATTGAGCCCCAGTCATGCGCAGCCAGATGAAAAGCTCGATTCGGCAATACCTTATTCACCACCTCTTCCAGATCCTGACTTAAACGGGCCAAGCGGTAATCGGAGATTTTTTTGGGAATACTGGACTCCCCTGCGCCCCGGACATCATAAGTCACCACAAAATAATCCTGACTCAAATGAGCAATGACTGGCTCCCAAACTGCTTGATGATCAGGATAGCCATGAACCAGTACCAAGGCTGTTTGTTCGGATTGTCCATAAGTTTTGACACAAAGACGCTGCTGATCCGTGGTATCGACCCATTGCATGTGCATTTCCATCTTTTGATCCTGTTTTTGTTATTGACCACTTAGTTTATAAATCGGCATGATTGATCAATGCCAGCGCATTTTTGTTGCTCTAGTATGCATAATCACAGCCGCAAAAAGAATGTCAGTATGAGCCTATTCCAGAAAATTCAAAAACTGCCTCTGGTTTCAAAATTTATTCTGAACCGCTATGCCCCTTATCGTGGTGCAGGCATCGAAATTGATAAGATTGATTTTAATAATTATCACGTTCGGGTCAAAATGCCGCTAACCCGTAAGAACCAGAATATTGTCGGTGTGCATTTTGGTGGCAGCCTGTATTCGATGGTCGATCCCTTTTATATGTTATTGCTGATGCATCATTTGGGACCGAAATACCTGGTCTGGGATAAAGGCGCCAGTATTCAGTTTTTGGCACCGGGTCGCGGAACAGTGGTAGCGGATATTCGGATTTCTGCTGGAGAAATTGCCACGATTATCAATCTGGCGGCCGACAATGCGCCAGTGTATCGGCATTATCAGCTGAATATTTATGATGAAGCCGGGGTCAGAATTGCCGAAGTAGAAAAAACGGTGTATATCCGGCGTAAACAGAGTAAAGGGAAAATTAACGCTCCTAAATAAGATAAAAGCGCCACATTGGCGCTTTTAAATCTAGATGAATCAGAAGTGACTTTCGACTTAACGACGACGGTTATCCTGTTCAATCGCAGCACCGGCACCACCACCGATTGCACCACCAATTGCAGCACCCGCATTACCACCGAAGATGCTTTTACCAACTGCTGAACCAACAGCACCACCTACACCACTATAGGTCGCATTGCGGTTTGAACCGCCTTGGGATTTACTACCCACTGCTGCACCGGCACCACCACCAACAGCTGCACCAACGCCACCGCCGACTTTATTACCGACACCACCACCGACTGCACCACCAAGGGCTGCAGCACCGATCCGTTGCTCATTGGCAGACATACTTTCACAACCCGCCAACATAAAGGCGGAAAGAGTGGCAACTGCCATAACACCCATTAATTTTTTCATGACCTTGGCCTTCCTGTCTTGCTTTAATTAAGCTTATCTTGATTTTATGAAACTAAAATCTGTAGCGTGTTACTTCTCTCGGTATTCCTGCTGAGTTTTGTAAATATCAATGGATTATTCTTCTGTTCAAGATGTCCTATTTATAAATTTCAGACAAAAAAAAGACGCCCGAAGGCGTCTCTTTTCTCAACTTTAACTCGAATTAGAATTCTTCGTTAAATGCTTGGCTTAGAGCTTGGTCTACATCAGAGAAGTCATTGTGCAGTTCAAATTCTGCAGCTTCTGCTTCTTGACGACGACGCTCCAGGTGGTAAGCCAAACCTGTACCCGCTGGGATCAGACGACCTACAACCACATTCTCTTTCAAACCGCGTAAATCATCTTCTTTACCTGTTACAGCCGCTTCAGTTAACACACGCGTGGTTTCCTGGAACGATGCAGCAGAGATGAACGAGTCAGTAGAAAGCGACGCTTTCGTAATACCCATCAATTGACGTTCAAACTTCGCAGGGAACTTGTTTTGCGCAAGAACTGCTTGGTTTTCCTGAACAACACGGATGTAATCCACTTGTTCGCCTTTGATGAAGCTGGTATCGCCGCCATCAGTGATATCAACTTTACGCAGCATTTGACGTACGATCACTTCAATATGCTTGTCGTTGATTTTTACACCTTGCAGACGGTATACGTCCTGAACTTCGTTCACGATGTAGTTTGTAAGCGCAACTTCGCCTTTCAAACGTAAGATATCGTGCGGGTTCTGTGGACCATCAGAAATAGTTTCACCACGGTTCACATGTTCGCCTTCGAACACGTTAATGGTACGCCATTTCGGAATCAGCTCTTCATAAATCTCAGAGCCATCATCCGGCGTAATCACCAGACGGTTCTTACCTTTGGTCTCTTTACCAAAGCTTACAACACCCGACACTTCTGCAAGGATTGCATGCTCTTTTGGCTTACGTGCTTCGAACAAGTCAGCTACACGCGGCAGACCACCGGTAATATCACGGGTACGTGAAGTTTCTTGTGGTACACGACCGATGACATCACCGACACCAATCGTTTCGCCATCACGAACAGAAAGAATCGTGTTCTGTGGCAGGAAGTAGAACTGTTCACCACCATCAACGGTATCCAACACAACAGCAGGACGCAAATCTTTACCTGACGCAGGACGTGAAGTCACTGGCAAGATTTCGATAGTTGACATACCTGTTGCATCATCAGTTTTAGAAGTAACCGTCACACCATCAACAATCTGGCTGAAACGTACTTTACCAGCAACTTCTGTTACTAATGGATGTGTATGCGGATCCCAAGTCGCCACAATACCGCCTGCTTCTACAGCTTCGCCATCTTTCAGCAAAATAGACGCACCGTAAGGCAGTTTATAGCGCTCGCGCTCACGACCTAAATCATCTGCAATACCGATTTCACCTGAACGTGAAGTCGATACCAAGTGACCTTTGGCATGTTGTACTGTTTTCACATTGTGGAAACGTACTGTACCTTGGTTACGAACTTGTACGCTGTTTGCAGCAGAAGTTCGGCTCGCAGCACCACCGACGTGGAACGTACGCATCGTTAACTGTGTACCTGGCTCACCAATCGATTGAGCTGCCATTACACCGACAGACTCACCCGGGTTCACCTGGTGACCACGTGCTAGGTCACGACCGTAACATTTCGCACATACACCGAAGGTAGACGCACAGTTCACGACTGAACGTACTTTGATTTCGTCGACACCCTGGCTTTCGATAAACGTCGCCAGTTTCTCGTCAATTAACGTATTACGTGGAAGCAGAACTTCGTCTGTACCTACACGTTTCACGTCTTCAGCAACCACACGACCCAATACTCGTGCACCCAGGTTCTCGATGACATCGCCACCTTGAATGAACGGAGTCATTACCAGACCGTCATACGTACCACAATCCGGCTCGGTAATAACCAAGTCCTGCGCAACGTCTACTAGACGACGAGTCAAGTAACCAGAGTTTGCAGTTTTCAGTGCTGTATCGGCCAAACCTTTACGCGCACCATGTGTCGAGATGAAGTACTGAAGTACAGTCAAACCTTCACGGAAGTTCGCTTTAATAGGCGTTTCAATGATCGAGCCATCCGGCTTCGCCATCAAACCACGCATACCCGCCAACTGACGAATCTGAGCTGCCGAACCACGGGCACCCGAGTCAGACATCATATAGATCGAGTTGAATGATTTTTGCTTCTCGTCTTCACCCTGTTTGTTCTTCACAGTGGTAAAAGACAAGTTGTCCATCATCGCTTTAGCAACCTGGTCATTGGTACGCGCCCAAATATCGACCACTTTGTTATAACGTTCGCCGGCAGTTACGAAACCTTGTTCGAACTGTTGTTCGATTTCACGAACTTCAGCTTCCGCTTTACCAATAATTGCTTGTTTTTGCGGTGGAATAACCATGTCTTCCATACCGACAGATACACCTGAACGCGTCGCTTGACGGAAGCCCAAGTACATCAACTGGTCAGCGAAGATAACAGTATCTTTCAGACCCAATTTACGGTAGCAAGAGTTAATTAATTTCGAGATGTTTTTCTTGGTCATCTCAACGTTAATTTGCTGGAAATCCATACCTTCAGGCACAACTTCCCAAAGTAGGCAACGACCAGGCGTCGTATCTACAATAATGGTTTGCTGTTCACGGTTACCATCTTCGTCGATCACAGTCTGGTGTACACGTGCTTTAACGCGAGCGTGTAGATCAACCTGACCTGTTGCCAGTGCACGGTTTACTTCGTGAGTATCCGCGAACACCATGCCCTCACCTTTGGCATTGATTGCATCACGCGTGATGTAATACAAGCCCAAGACCACGTCCTGAGACGGTACGATGATTGGCTCACCGTTCGCTGGAGACAGAATGTTGTTCGTCGACATCATTAACGCACGAGCTTCAAGCTGAGCTTCAAGTGTTAATGGTACGTGTACCGCCATCTGGTCACCATCGAAGTCGGCGTTAAACGCAGCACATACGAGTGGGTGTAGACGAATCGCTTTACCTTCGATCAGGATCGGTTCAAATGCTTGAAGACCCAAACGGTGAAGTGTTGGCGCACGGTTCAACATCACTGGATGTTGACGAATCACGTGAGCAAGAACATCCCAAACTTCTGGAGTTTCACGCTCAACCATTTTCTTCGCAGCTTTAATGGTGGTTGCTTGACCAGATGCCTGTAGTTTCGCGAAAATGAATGGCTTGAACAGTTCAAGTGCCATTTTCTTCGGAAGACCACATTGGTGCAAACGCAGGTTTGGACCAACAGTAATTACCGAACGACCAGAGTAGTCAACACGCTTACCAAGTAAGTTTTGACGGAAACGACCTTGCTTACCTTTGATCATGTCTGCCAAAGATTTAAGCGGACGCTTGTTCGAACCGGTAATTGCCCGACCGCGACGACCGTTATCCAGCAATGCATCTACAGACTCTTGTAACATACGTTTTTCGTTACGTACGATGATGTCTGGCGCTGCAAGGTCAAGAAGACGCTTCAAACGGTTGTTACGGTTGATCACACGACGATAAAGATCGTTCAGGTCAGAAGTCGCGAAACGACCACCTTCAAGTGGTACAAGCGGACGGAGGTCTGGTGGAAGAACTGGAAGTACAGTTAACACCATCCATTCTGGCTTGTTGTTCGAATCGTTGAATGCTTCCATCAACTTCAAACGCTTAGACGCTTTTTTCAGCTTGGTTTCTGAAGTTGTAACAGGAATTTCTTCACGAAGACGCGCGATTTCAGCTTCAAGATCGATATCTTTTAACAAGTCTTGAACTGCTTCAGCACCCATTTTCGCTGTGAATTCATCACCGTGTTCTTCTAAGGCATTGAAGTATTCTTCATCATTTAGAAGTTGGTATTTCTCAAATGGAGTCATACCCGGATCGGTCACTACATAAGATTCGAAATACAATACACGTTCAATATCACGTAGCGTCATGTCTAATAATAGACCGATACGGCTAGGTAATGATTTTAAGAACCAGATGTGGGCAACTGGAGACGCCAGCTCGATGTGACCCATACGTTCACGACGAACTTTCGCAGTTGTTACTTCAACGCCACATTTTTCACAAATGACGCCTTTGTATTTCATACGCTTGTATTTACCACACAAGCATTCGTAATCTTTCACTGGACCAAAGATTTTGGCACAGAACAAACCATCACGTTCAGGCTTGAACGTACGATAGTTAATGGTTTCTGGCTTTTTAACTTCACCGTGAGACCATGACTTAATCATTTCTGGTGACGCAAGACCAATACGGATGCGGTCAAACTCTACTGGAGCATGACCGTCTGAATCCGTCTTTTTGCGCATGATATCGAGCAAGTCTTTCAATTTTTTTCTCCGTGTGTTGTGGAGATTTTCACTCAACAACTGGGTCACAAATATTGTTTTTTAACTGAATTGGGAATCCCAAGAATCCCCCTCAATCCCCCTTTGTTAAGGGGGGAAGCCCCTCTTTATCAAAGAGGGGTTTGGGGAGATTTAATGGAGATTCTTAGTCACCATTTTTCAGTTCAATGTTGATACCTAAAGAACGGATCTCTTTGGTCAATACGTTGAACGATTCAGGCATGCCCGGGTCCATATAATGGTTGCCATCTACAATGTTCTTGTAGATACGGGTACGGCCTTCAACGTCATCCGATTTCACAGTCAGCATTTCTTGTAGCGTATATGCTGCACCGTAAGCTTCTAGTGCCCAGACTTCCATCTCACCGAAACGCTGACCACCGAATTGTGCTTTACCACCAAGCGGCTGTTGCGTAACTAGAGAGTAAGAACCAGTTGAACGCGCATGCATCTTGTCATCAACCAAGTGGTTCAGTTTCAGCATGTACATGTAACCAACAGTTACCGGACGGTCGAAACGCTCACCAGTACGACCATCATATAATACGGTCTGACCAGTACTAGACAGGCCTGCAAGTTGTAACAACTCTTTGATCTGACCTTCTTCAGCACCATCGAATACAGGAGTAGCCAAAGGTACACCAGCACGCAAGTTGCCAGAAAGTTTCAAGATTTCTTCATCAGTCAAGCTATCAAGATCTTCTTGTTCGCCACCAACTTTGTTGTAAATCTTGTCCAGGAAATCACGAAGCTCAAGTACAGTACGTTGCTCTTTCATCATCTTGTCGATTTGATCGCCAAGACCTTTCGCCGCCATACCCAAGTGAGTTTCAAGAATCTGACCCACGTTCATACGCGATGGTACGCCAAGCGGGTTCAATACGATATCAACAGGTACACCGTTGGCATCATGTGGCATGTCTTCTACCGGCAAGATGTTTGATACAACACCTTTGTTACCGTGACGACCCGCCATCTTATCACCCGGTTGGATGCGACGTTTTACAGCAAGATAAACTTTAACTACTTTCAATACGCCAGTGGTCAGTTCATCGCCAGTCGAAAGTTTGCGTTTTTTCTCAGCAAATTTCTCGTCAATTTCGAAGCTCTTCTCTTTCAAGAACACTTGAATTTGAGTTAAACGTTCAGCAATTGCTTCATCAACTGGTTGAATTTCAAGAAGATCAACAAGCTCTAAACCAGACAACACGTCTTCAGACAGTTTGTCGCCACGTTTAGTTGTACCGCCACCATTCGACTCTTGGCCATTCAGTAGACGGATTACACGTTCACGTGCAGCTTCTTCGAAGATTTTGAATTCTTCTTTCAAGTCTTTACGGTATGCATCCAATTGCGCTTTTTCAATTGCTTGAGCACGTTCGTCTTTTTCAAGACCGTCACGTGTAAACACTTGAACGTCAATGACTGTACCTTTAGTACCTGATGGAACGCGTAAAGATGAGTCTTTTACGTCAGCTGCTTTTTCACCGAAGATTGCACGTAGCAATTTTTCTTCCGGAGTAAGTTGTGTTTCACCTTTAGGGGTTACTTTACCAACCAGGATATCGCCAGCAGTTACTTCAGCACCGATGTAAACGATACCTGACTCGTCCAGTTTAGACAGAGCAGCTTCACCTACGTTCGGAATATCAGCAGTGATTTCTTCCGCACCCAGTTTGGTATCACGTGCGACACATGATAATTCCTGGATATGAATAGACGTTAAACGGTCTTCTTGAAGAACACGCTCAGATAACAAGATCGAGTCTTCGTAGTTGTAACCATTCCAGGTCATAAACGCAACGCGCATGTTTTGACCCAATGCCAGCTCACCGCCATCAGTCGATGGACCATCAGCCAGTACATCACCACGACCTACTTTATCGCCCAGGTTCACAAGAACTTTCTGGTTGATACAAGTGTTCTGGTTCGAACGGGTGTATTTGATCAGGTTGTAGATATCTACACCTGCTTCACCTGCGATCATTTCGTCTTCATTCACACGAATAACCACACGAGACGCATCAACAAACTCGATACGACCACCACGCTGAGCGATCACACATACACCTGAGTCATGTGCTACGTTCGCTTCCATACCGGTACCAACAAGCGGCTTGTCAGCAATCAACGTCGGAACTGCCTGACGTTGCATGTTCGAACCCATTAATGCACGGTTGGCATCATCGTGTTCTAGGAATGGAATCAGTGATGCTGCTACAGATACGACCTGCTGAGCAGATACATCCATATGCGTTACTTTTTCAGGAGGAATACGTACGAAGTCACCTTGATGACGAACAGATACAAACTCTTCTGTTAAGTTACCGTCTTTATCCATTGCAGAATCGGCCTGTGCAATGACAGTACCTACTTCTTCAATCGCAGACAGGTATTCAACTTCATCTGTTACACGACCATCAACAACCTTACGGTATGGGGTTTCCAGGAAACCGAAGTTGTTACATTTCGCATAAACAGAAAGCGAGTTGATCAAACCAATGTTTGGACCTTCCGGTGTTTCAATTGGACATACACGACCGTAGTGAGTTTGATGTACGTCACGTACTTCAAAGCCTGCACGTTCACGCGTCAAACCGCCGGGACCAAGCGCAGAAACACGACGTTTATGCGTAATCTCAGATAACGGATTGTTTTGGTCCATGAATTGAGACAACTGGCTTGAACCAAAGAATTCCTTGATTGCAGCAGCAACAGGCTTCGCATTGATCAAATCTTGTGGAGACAGGTTGTCAGTTTCAGCTTGTGATAAACGCTCTTTAACAGCACGTTCTACACGAACCAGACCTACACGGAATTGGTTTTCTGTCATTTCACCAACAGAACGAACACGACGGTTACCCAAGTGATCGATATCGTCGACTTCACCTTTACCGTTACGGATTTCAACTAATGTTTTTAATACATCAGTGATATCTTCGTTCGAGAGAATGCCTTCAACTTCACGTGATTTCTGGTCTGTACCCACTTCGTAAGGACGACCCAAACGACGGTTGAACTTCATACGACCAACTGGAGACAAGTCATAGCGTTCAGAAGAGAAGAACAAGTTGTTGAATAGGTTTTCAGCAGCTTCTTTTGTTGGTGGCTCGCCCGGGCGCATGACTTTGTAGATTTCTACCAATGCTTCTTCACGATTGCTCGTTGTATCTGCACGTAGAGAATCTGCAACGAATGAACCGCGGTCGATATCATTAGTGAACAGAATATTGAACTGCTTCACGCCGCCTTCTGCAATTTTCACCATGATTTCATGGCTTAATACAGTATTGGCCGCAATCACATCACCATCTTTTAATGGGATGTCTTCAGCAGTGATACGCTCATACAGGTACTCATCAGGCACTGCAAGTTTTTCAAGACCTGAAGCTTCCATTTGACGTACATGACGCGCATTGATACGTTTACCTTGCTCAACAATTGCCTTGCCATCCTTGTCCAGGATGTCAAATTGTGCCATTTCGCCACGCAGACGTTCAGGCACCAGGTCAATCTGGTAGCTACCCATGTCAAGATACACAGGTACTTTCTCGTAGAACATGTCGAGAATGTTTTCGTTGCTATAACCCAAGGCACGAAGCACCACAGTCGCAAGCAATTTACGACGACGGTCAATACGTACATAGACCAGGTCTTTGGCATCGAATTCAAAGTCTAACCATGAACCACGGTAAGGAATAATACGCGCTGAATAAAGGACTTTACCACTTGAGTGAGTCTTGCCTTTATCGTGGTCAAAGAATACGCCTGGTGAACGGTGTAATTGTGACACGATCACACGCTCGGTACCGTTAATTACAAAGGTACCGTTATCCGTCATCAATGGCATTTCGCCCATATAGACTTCTTGTTCACGTACATCTTTAATTGACTTCGTTTCACGATCTTTCAGGATCAAACGAATTTTTACACGCATTGGTGCTGCATAAGTTGAGCCACGAAGAATACATTCGCGTACATCAAACTCAGGCTTACCAAGACTATACTCAACAAATTCTAAAGCAGCATTGCCAGAATAACTTTCAATAGGAAAAACTGAACGAAATGCGGCTTGGAGACCGATATCTTCGCGGTTTTTTGGTGATTTGCCATCTTGTAAGAATGTTCTGTACGAGTCGACTTGAATCGCGAGCAAGTACGGAGCATCCATGACGCTAGGCAATTTACCAAAATTCTTACGGATCCGTTTCTTTTCGGTATATGAGTATGCCATCTGGAGTCCTCGGAAAGTGTAAACCAAGCCCGCCTGCAGAACGGGCTCAGAAGGAATTACGCTGGCCGATATGGCCACCACTCTTTACAAATGCTGCAATTTTTAGTGGTATTAAAACGCTTATCAATATTTTTTAATGAAAAATATTGGTAAACGTTTGTTCATTATGTTTATTTTCAATTTGTATGATTTTTATATCATGCAAACAAAAATCGAGCCGATTATTGTAACGCAAAAAGGCTGATGACCCAAGAGCCATCAGCCAATTTTTGGAGCCGATTATAAAAAAACCGGCTCCCTTAAGAAATTACTTAAGAGTAACTGTAGCACCAGCTTCTTCAAGTTTCTTCTTAAGCTCTTCGCCTTCTTCTTTAGAAACGCCTTCTTTAAGAACTGCAGGAGCGCCTTCAACCATGTCTTTAGCTTCTTTCAAGCCAAGGCCAGTCGCTTCACGAACTGCTTTAATTACAGCAACTTTGTTCGCGCCGAAAGAAGTCAATTCAACATTGAATTCAGTTTGTTCTTCAGCAGCAGCAGCAGCTGGACCAGCAGCAACAGCTACAGCAGCAGCAGATACATTGAATTTCTCTTCGAAAGCAGAGATAAGTTCAACAAGTTCAAGAACAGTTTTTTCAGCAACTGCGTTTAGGATTTCTTCGTTTGTTAAAGCCATGAGATTAACTCCAAATGGGTATTGAATGATGTGTGTTTAAGTTTGAGCTTAAGCAGCTTCTGACTCGTTTTTCTCTTGAAGCGCTGTAAGTAAGCGGCCCAATTTCGAAATAGGAGCTTGAAGAACGTTTGCAAGCATAGTAAGCGCTTTCTCTTGGTTCGGAAGATTCGCGATTACGCTAACTTCTGCACCTTGATAAAGTTTGCCATCAAATGCAGCAGCTTTAAGTTCAAATGCTTTATTAGTTTTAGCGAATTCTTCGAACAAACGTGCAGCAGCACCCATGTCGTCTTCAGAATTCGAGAAAGCTAAGATTGTTGGGCCAACAAGGTTGTCGTTCAAGATATTGAATTGAGTATCTTGAAGAGCACGTTTAGCCAAAGTGTTACGAACGATACGTGTAGTAACACCAAGTTTACGCGCTTCAACACGTAGAGTAGTTAACTGCTCTACAGTCAAACCTTGGTAGTCAGCAACAACAGCAGCAAATGCAGTAGAAGCAACTTCAGCTACTTCAGCTACGATCTGTTTTTTGCCTTCGATAAGAAGAGCCATTGTAAAACCTCCTAACGGTGATTTATGTACTTACGCGAAGTACACTCCCAATTCGCAAGACCATCACTGGACTCACACGCGGAGGATGAACAAATCACACCACCGCGTCTACGCAGGCTGGGCTATTAAGAGAGAAGCATAAAACCCCCCTCGCCCGCGGTCTTTGACGCTGATAAATTTTCATTTATCAATTCAAAGTTTGCCTAAGTTTGCAAAATACGACGGAGCGTTTCTTGCGTAAGTTTTAAAGCAGCGCTTTAAAACTTACTCAGGGCTTTAAAATTCTGTAATAAGTCGAGACTTATTTAGAAACGTTTGCTACATCAACGATCAAACCAGGACCCATAGTTGAGCTCAAAGTGATCTTTTGAATGTATACGCCTTTAGACGTAGCAGGTTTCAAACGTTTTAAGTCAGCAACAAGTGCTTCAACGTTTTGACGAACAGCAGCAGCTTCAAAACCTACTTGACCGATCGCAGCATGGATAATACCAGCTTTGTCTACGCGGTAACGTGCTTGACCAGCTTTTGCATTTTTAACTGCAGTAGCAACGTCAGGAGTTACAGTACCCACTTTAGGGTTTGGCATTAAGCCACGTGGACCAAGGATCGTACCAAGTTTACCTACAACGCGCATTGCATCTGGAGCAGCAATTACTACGTCAAAGTCAAGGTTACCCGCTTGGATGCTTTCAGCAAGATCGTCGAAACCAACAACGTCTGCGCCTTCAGCTTTAGCAGCTTCAGCAGCAGCGCCTTGAGCGAATACAGCTACACGTACAGTTTTACCAGTACCTGCAGGAAGTGTAGTCGCGCCACGAACAACTTGGTCAGATTTACGAGGATCAACACCTAGGTTTACCGCGATATCTAGAGATTCTTTGAATTTAGGAGCTGGAAGGCTCTCTAAAACTGCAACAGCTTCTTCTAGCGTGTAAACTTTGTGCGCTTCTACAGCAGCTACAATCGCTTTTTGACGTTTAGTTAATTTAGCCATGTCTTAAAGCTCCACTTCCAAGCCCATAGAACGCGCAGAACCAGCAATGGTACGTACACGTGCGTCTAAATCAGCACCAGTCAAATCTGGTTCTTTAGTAGTCGCGATTTCTTCGATTTGAGCACGAGTCAACTTACCAACTTTAGTTTTGTTAGGTACAGCTGAACCCTTCTGGATACCAGCAGCTTTCTTAAGAAGAACAGCAGCAGGTGGAGTTTTCATGATGAATGTGAACGACTTGTCGTTGTACACAGTGATCACGACTGGAATTGGCAGACCAGCTTCAACTTTTTGTGTAGCAGCATTGAATTCTTTACAGAATGCCATGATGTTTACACCACGTTGACCTAGTGCAGGACCAATCGGTGGAGATGGATTCGCTTTACCAGCTGGAACTTGCAGCTTGATATAGCCGTCAATCTTCTTAGCCATTTCAAATTACCTCTGGGTGCAAACGCCGGTGAAGGCTCCCCAATGATTTCAAGTAACGATACCGTTACAACAACAATGCCTGACTTATAAATAAGTCAGGCGTTTTCAACCCATACAAATTAGACTGATTTTTCGACTTGACGAAATTCCAATTCAACTTGAGTTGGTCGGTTAAATACATTAATGGTCAGCGTTAAACGTGACTTTTCGTACTGAACTTCTTCCACCACACCTTTAAAGTCGGTGAATGGACCGTCAACCACGAGTAATTCTTCGCCTGGTTCAAACATCGTCTTAGGACGAGGTGCTTCGCCAGTATTGCGTACACGCGCAAGAATCGCATCTGCTTCTTTTTGCGTAATCGGTGCCGGTTTTTCAGCCGTACCACCAATAAAACCTAAAACTTTTGGACATTCTTTAACAATGTGCCAAGTATCATCGTTCATTTCCATTTCGACTAGGACATAGCCAGGAAAGAACTTACGCCCTGATTTACGCTTCTTGCCATCCTTCATTTCTACCACTTCTTCGGTAGGAACAAGGACTTCACCAAAGCTATCGGCAACAGCGCTACGCTGGATTCGATCATTAAGCGAACGCATCACTTGTTTTTCATAACCTGAATAGGCATGAATAATGTACCAACGTTTCATAGCTCTCTTACCCGATAATAAACTTCATTAACCAGCCTAAAATATAGTCAAAACACCACAATAAGATGGATGCAATTACGACTACAACAAGAACTTGCCAAGATGTGGACATCGTCTCTTGCTTGGTAGGCCAGGTCACTCGACGCAACTCAATTCGTGCATCTTTCAGCAGACGAATAAAGCCTTTGCCTTGATGGGTGGCGTATAATAAACCGAATGCTGCAACGATACAAGCCAAAATCACCCCAACGCGCACCCAAATATCATTCGCAGGTGCCCAGTACGCTGGTAAATATTGGTTTACCATCATTGCACCAACCAATAAAATCAAGGCGATAACCCATAGAACCATGTCTAATGGAGAACCAGAACTTACATCTACTGCAGGATTATTTCTTTGAGGAATTGCCGCTTCGCCTAATGCGTCGCGTGATTTTTCATTCGACATTTTTGTACTCGTCGTAGGTTTCGCGACTTATTATATGACCAATTTTGCCGACATCAAGCGTCTTTTTAGAAACTTGGCAGGTCAGGAGGGACTCGAACCCCCAACATTCGGTTTTGGAGACCGACGCTCTACCAATTGAACTACTGACCTGCAAAACAACAAGTTGGAGCCTAAGCTCCAACCTGCTTGTCTTATTCTATGATTATGCAGTTACTTTAGCAACTACACCAGCACCAACTGTACGACCGCCTTCACGGATCGCAAAACGTAGACCTGGGTCCATTGCGATCGGGTGGATTAGCTCTACTGACATCTCAACGTTGTCACCAGGCATAACCATTTCCACGCCTTCTTTAAGCGCGATCGCACCAGTTACGTCCGTAGTACGGAAGTAGAACTGTGGACGGTAACCGTTAAGGAATGGAGTGTGACGACCACCTTCTTCTTTAGAAAGTACGTATACTTCTGCATCGAATTTAGTGTGTGGCTTGATCGCACCTGGTTTAGTCAATACTTGACCACGTTGTACGTCTTCACGCTTAGTACCACGAAGAAGAACACCACAGTTCTCGCCCGCACGACCTTCGTCAAGAAGTTTACGGAACATCTCTACGCCAGTTACTGTAGTAGTTTGAGTATCACGGATACCAACGATTTCTACAGACTCACCTACTTTAACGATACCAGTCTCTACACGGCCAGTTACTACTGTACCACGACCAGAGATTGAGAATACGTCTTCAATTGGCATAAGGAATGGAAGGTCAATTGCACGCTCTGGCTCTGGAATGTAAGAGTCAAGTGCTTCAACAAGCGCAACTACCGCTGGCTCGCCGTATTGGCTGTCATCACCGTTAAGCGCAAGAAGAGCAGAACCACGGATCACTGGAGTGTCATCACCCGGGAAGTCATAAGTAGAAAGAAGTTCACGAACTTCCATTTCAACTAGCTCAAGAAGCTCTTCGTCGTCTACAAGGTCGCATTTGTTCAAGAATACAACGATGTAAGGTACACCTACCTGACGAGAAAGCAAGATGTGTTCACGAGTCTGTGGCATAGGACCATCAGTCGCAGCACATACAAGGATCGCGCCATCCATCTGAGCAGCACCAGTAATCATGTTTTTAACATAATCGGCGTGGCCCGGGCAATCTACGTGAGCGTAGTGACGAGTTGGGGAATCGTATTCTACGTGTGAAGTATTAATTGTAATACCACGTGCTTTTTCTTCTGGTGCAGAGTCGATTGCAGCGTAGTCTTTCGCTTCGCCACCGAATTTCTTCGCACATACAGTTGCAATTGCAGCTGTTAAAGTTGTTTTACCATGGTCAACGTGACCAATTGTGCCCACGTTAACGTGTGGCTTATTACGTTCAAACTTAGCCTTAGCCATGTTAATCTTCCTCGTTTACGTCGAACACAATTCTGAGTAAAACCCAGCTCCGACATATCGTTTAAAAAAACCGAACACCAAATACTTGAAAAGCAGACTAAATAGCCTGCTTTTGGAATTTCTTTGCAACAGAGTTGCTAAACTGTAATCTGGAGCTCTTATCGAGATTTGAACTCGAGACCTCTCCCTTACCAAGGGAGTGCTCTACCACTGAGCTATAAGAGCAAATATTAGTACTTCAATGGAGCGGGAGACGAGGGTCGAACTCGCGACATGTAGCTTGGAAGGCTACCGCTCTACCAACTGAGCTACTCCCGCACGATGTTGGTACAAACCACTTATTGAAGTCTTAAAATTGGTGGTGAGGGAAGGATTCGAACCTTCGAAACTTTCGTAGCGGAGTTACAGTCCGCCCCCTTTGACCGCTCGGGAACCTCACCATTTTTTACACTTACATCAGTGCTGTTCATTACTTCACACTACCAAACCTCTAAGATGGTGCCGGCACACGGATTCGAACTGTGGACCTACTGATTACAAGTCAGTTGCTCTACCAACTGAGCTATGCCGGCGTTTCTTAGTGTTTCGTACGTTTCGTATCGGAACGGTGTGCAGTTTAGCAAAACTCAGAATCCTTGCAAGTGTTTTTTTCAAAAAAAACCTCAAAAACTCATAAAATCAAACCATTTGATGATAATTCAACCGCTTTGATCACTGCGCGAGCTTTTATTTGGGTTTCATTCCACTCAGATTCAGGATTTGAGTCGGCAACTAACCCTGCTCCAGCCTGAACATAGACCTTATTTTCGCGAATGACACAGGTACGAATCGCAATCGACATGTCCATTTCGCCATGCCAGCCTAAATAACCAACAGCGCCACCGAAAATTCCACGTTTTACCGGCTCAACTTCATCAATAATTTCCATGGCACGGATTTTTGGCGCGCCTGAAAGTGTGCCTGCAGGGAAAGTTGCCTTAAAAACGTCAAGAGCATCGACATCATCACGTACTTCACCCTGCACATTGGAGACAATATGCATCACATGTGAATAACGTTCGATCACCATTTGATCAGTTACCTGCACTTTGCCAATTTTTGCAATGCGTCCCACATCATTACGTCCCAGATCAATCAGCATGACATGTTCAGCAATTTCTTTTTCGTCAGAGAGTAAGTCCTGCTCAAGCGCCAGATCCTCTTCTTTGGTTTTACCGCGTGGGCGTGTTCCCGCAAGCGGTCGTACGGTAGCAATACCATTTTCCAGACGGGACAGAATTTCAGGAGAAGAGCCGACAATATGGAATGGCGTATTGTTTTCCAAGGTCTGCCCTTGCACAAGAAACAAATACGGCGATGGATTGAGATGACGCAGCGCACGATACACCTGTAGCGGGTCTCCATCGAAGTCAGACACCATCCGGTGCCCGGGTACGACCTGCATTACATCGCCAGCACGAATATACTCTTTGACTTTTTCTACCGAGGCAATGAAGTTGTCATGTCCGGTGAGGGACTCGAAATGTGGCGGCGTATGTTTTTCAGCTTTAAGACTGATGGGCGTGGCCAGAATATTTTCTAATTCATTTAATTGTTCATGTGCTTTTTCATAAGAACCCGGAGCAGTGGCATCGGCATGTACAATCAAGAACAAGGTATCTTTTAAATTATCAAACACAATGACAGTTTTAGACAGCATCATCCAGATATCGGGTAATCCAACCGGATCCGCTTCAGGCACATTTTTTAATTTCGGTTCAATATAACGCACAGCGTCATAACCAAAGTAGCCCACCAACCCGCCTGTAAAACTCGGCAAGTCCGGCAATTCTGCTTGAGTTGGCACCTTAAATTGCGCCTGAAAGTCTCGAATATATTGAAATGGGTCAGCACAGTGCTGCTTTTCAATTGAACCATCTGCATGCTGTACCGTCAGTTCGCCCGCATTGCAGGAAAATACGGTAGATTCACCTAATCCGATAATCGAATAACGTGCCCAGTTCTCACCACCTTCTACAGACTCGAATAAATAAGCCTGTTGATGCTGTTTAAGCCGAGCAAAAATAGAAAGTGGTGTATCGGTATCTGCCAGGCGCTGACGGTAAACAGGAATGAGGTTATAGCCTTGCGCAGCAAGTTGCTGGAATTGTGCTTGAGTGGTCATGCGGTTTTTCTCTTTAAATTAGGGTTACTCAGTATGTAAATAAAATTGAACTGAGCGACGCCATCGAAAAACCTTACAACTATTCATTTTCTTTCCTTAGTACGCGTATTAGGCAAGTAATTCTCTAAGATCATCCACAATCTGCTGTGGCTGACAATCTGCAATATTTTCACCATGATTATAGCCATAGCTGACTACAACACAATCAATCCCGGCGCGGCGTGCGGCTTCAACATCATTGGAAGAGTCTCCAATCAACAAGACCTGTTCTTTGCTCACCTTATAATGTTCGACACAGTGCAGCAACTGGCGCGGATGTGGTTTACGCTCAGTAAAACGGTCGCCACCAATGGTATCGGCAAAATAATGAGCCATATCCAAGGTATCTAAAATACTGCGGGCAGGAAGTTCAGGCTTATTGGTCACACAAATCAGGGTTTTACCTTGAGCTTTGGCCCAGTCCAGAAATTTCAGGATTCCCGGAAAAGGAACGGTATCAACACAGGGATCGACATTATAAATATCCAGAAAAGTGTTTAAGAGCTCTTGATGCTGTACCGGTGTGACTTCACCGACCAGATGCTGGAGTACACTTTCACAGAATATCGACGTGCCCTTACCTACCCAGGTCCGTACCTGCTCTTCAGTCACCAGAGGCAATTGCAGCACATTCAAGCTCATATTCATGGCGCGATACAGATCATGTGCTGAATCCACCAAGGTACCATCCAGATCAAACAAGACCAGTTCACGCTTTTCTAATTGTGCAATAGACATCCCGACCCTCTTTTATAATGTGCGCAGCCACAAAAAAGGCATGCGCTATGCATGCCTTGATTGTAACCAATCATCAGCTTATTTGAACAACAACCAAGCCATAATTGCCAAAATAATCAGCACAATCACTGAAATCAAACCTACAGATACATTTTTCTGGGTTTCTTTTTCCTGTTCTACGCGTGATACAGGTTGCTCAACCGGAATTGGGGTAGGCTCTGGTTTCACCGCACTAATGTCCACGCCTTCCGGAATAGGCGCCGGTTTTGGAATACCGATATTGGTTGGCATGCCATCACGGGTTAATTGCACCGAAGCATCACGATGTTTCAGTTCCGGCATTCCCTGATCATTCATTTGCTGTGCAGGTGTAGGCTCAGCGACTTCGACCTGTTCCACAACTTTTTCTGCCGTTGCTTCAATTTCTGCTGGAACCTCGACTGCAGCCACAGGCGCCAGTACTGAAAATTTCAAGCTGGCAAACTGAACAATGTCATCCTGCTTTAATAAGATTTCCTGCGCAATCTGCACATCATTGACGAAAGTGCCATTCGATGAACCCAAATCCTGCACCCAGAGTGCATCATCCTTCAATAAAAATGCCGCATGTTTACGGGAGATTTCCGCAGCCTGCAAAACGATATCCGCCGCCTGATGACGCCCCACCAGCATGTCACGGTCAATGCTAATTTCCTGTCCTGTTAAGTCGCCTGTAATCGCGTGTATTTTCCAAGTCATGAAAGTTACTTCTCTGTTCTCTTTGACATTATCATAACATGCTGTCTGCAAATGCGAATGACCTAGCTTTTGGGTCTAAGTGTGGTTGTTGTAACGGTATTTTTACTTTTTTCTACCTGCTGAACGGGTTCTACCACTTGTCGCTGAATCACTGGTTCTATTGCTACCGGCGTAACGACTACATTGGCTGGTTGCGCCTGAACGGGTGCGGTCGGCACAGTTTGATAGGTCGAGTTTTGCAATGGCGTTCTGGATACCGGAATGCGCTGTTGATATACATCTTCAACACTTTCTGGCAATTTGGCAAAGTTCCCGTCTGAATCAAGTGCGAGTTGCAGACTATATAGCTGACTATAGCGTTGCTGGGTCAGTTTACGCACTGCATTTTTATCCCCCACAATAGTTGGATGGATAAAGATCAATAAGTTACGCTTCTGATTGGACTTACCTTCTGAACGGAATAAACGTCCCAAGCCTGGAATCGCACCCAGACCAGGTACAGCCTGACGCCCATAACTGGTGTTATCTGAGATCAAACCACCAAGGACAATGGTTTGTCCATGTTCGGCCAGAATTGAGGTTTTGATCGCTCGCTTGCTGGTGACCAGATCCTGTGCCTGCCCTTTACTGGCCTTGACATCAGAAACTTCCTGTTCCACTTCCAGGCGTACCGTACCATCTTCGCCAATATGCGGGACCACCTTTAAAGTGACCCCGACATCCTTGCGTTCAATGGTGGTATAGGGATTAGCAACTCCAGCAGCACCTGTAGACACTGAGCCTGTCACAAAAGGTACGTTTTCACCCACCACAATATAAGCTTCTTCATTATCCATGGTCACAATCGACGGCGTAGACAACAGGTTGGATTTAGTGGTTTCTTTGAGTGCCTGAATCATCGCACCATACAGACGTCGGGAACCATCACTCCCTTCACGATAATCACCGAGTACCAGTGAGCTACCTGCGCCCACGGCACTTGCAGCACCTGCACCACCACCGGTGAGATAACCGGCCGCAATATTTTTCAGGCTAGTCCCAAAATTATCGAAGTTCACCAGTCCAATACCACTACTGATATCACCCAAGGCCCATTGCACACCGAGTTGATCCGCATCGGTTCCTTCCACTTCAATAATCGCGGCTTCGATAAGCACCTGTTGACGACGGATATCCAGCTGGTCAATTGCTGATTCAATTTCCCGCATCAGTTGCGGATCAGCTTTCACCACCAGAGAATTTTGTGTGGTATCGGCAATAATACTGACGCCATTGCCATTAAAACTGGTAATTCCGCCCTGCTCGTTATTCATGCCTGTATTCAGCTGAATGCCTGAAGAGGTGTTGCTACTCGAACCGGTAGTCGTATTGTTGTTATTTAAATTATTGCCAGAACTGAGTGAAGACGAGTTCGAGGATGTACTACTCGAATTTGAATTACTGTTCACCGCCTGCCCGCTTACCAAACCCTGCAAGATTTCCGCAAGATTTTTAGCGCTGGCATATTTCAGACGAAAAACTTTTAATCCACCCAAACGATCCGCAGCCGGTACATCCAGAGTTTCGATTACTTGACGCACCCGTTTGCGCGTCGTGGGATCACCTTTAATGATGATCCGGTTAGTACGAGTATCTGCAATCACCCGCACTCGCGAACCGCGGACATCTTTAGCTCCACCGGTTGCAGTCATGGACTCGATCAGTCCAATCATTTCTTCGGCTTGACTCGATTGTAAGCTGACCGCTTCAATGTCATTCTGACCAGTGCCATCCAGGTTGCGAATAATGGTTTCCAACTGGTAAATATTGCTGGCGCGATCCGACACAATCAGTGCATTTGTCCCCAGCACTGCCGCCAAATGGGCAAACTGCGGCATCAAGGGACGTAATGCAGGAATCAGGTCATTCGGATTGGTATTTTCCAGCCACAACACCCGTGTCACAATCTGGTCACCACTGGCGCGGCTTCTGGCATCATAGGGAATGCCTGAGCTTTTGACATTACTGTCCGGAACCAGCTTGATGGTATTCCCCGAAGGAATTGCCACCACACCATTCACATTTAGCACGCCTAAAAACAGGTCATAGACTTCATTTTTATTCAGGGCTTTATTGGAAATGACTGTTACGTTGCCACGTACCCGCGGATCGACTGCAAAGTTTTTGCCGGTAATATCGGCCACTTCATTAATGAATGCAGTTAAGTCAGCATCTCGAAGGTTAATTTTCCAGGTTTGTGCATAACTCGCCGTACTGACCATGGCCATTAACGGTGCGGCCACACAGAATGCCCATGCTGATCGATTATTATTAAATAAAGCCATAAACTTTCGTGTTTCCTAACCCTATGCGTGATGACACATCACTTCAAATCTTGTTGTATGGTCATCACCTGATCACCACGTTTTATTTCGAGTTTGACCTGACCTTCACGCCGGGCCTGTTCCAGTAATTGTGCTTCGGTCTGTCCCTGGCTCAGCGTCTGGCCATTTAAAGACAAAATCCGGTCGCCCGGTCTTAAACCCAGGCGATTACGCAATGCAGCCGGTGTGCGTGAAGTCACCTCATAACTACCATCTGCTGCACTCACCCCCATATTCTGTAAATACTGATCCTTGTTTTCCTGCATCTGCTGGATGGCTCGACCAATTTCATTCTGTGGCGAAGGCTGCTCAGGCATACCATTGTTAGAAGGCATAGCAGGTATTGAGCTTGAAGATGCTGATATTTCCGGCACAATCGGCTGATTCAAGCCATTTTCCAGACCTTTGAATAAAACTTCCTGAGTAGCACCTGTGGATCGACGCAAAATAACCCGATCCCAATGCACTTCAGCCAACTCAAAACCGCTATTGGCCAGCATTTCCCCGATACGGTAACGATCGACCTGATCATTAATTTTCAGTACCGCAGAAGAGTTATAACTTGGACTGGCAACCACCACCCCTTGTAAAATGATATTGGTAGTTTCAACAGCACCCGCAGACTGCCCAACTTCCTGAAACAGTGAAAATGCACCGATATTCGGAATTTGTGCCTGCTGTGAACCCAGTTCAACCCGATCCAGCTGCATGGCTTGGGGTGGAGCTATCAGCAACCAGAACAAAGCCGCCAGCTTCCAGCATAAGTACAGAATGAGCAGCAACAAAATCACAGGTGCAGCACGATTGATCTGCTTCACGTCAATATTTTTTAAATCATTCAGAGAAACTGCCATCAGTTCAAGCCTCCCATTAAGGGTTGGCGGGTACTAATCACATAGGTATCTAATCCGGCTTTACCTTCATAAGAAGGCGCATTCATTAAAAAGCGCTGGGTGAGCTGAATATCCAGCATCAGACTCGGATCAAGCTTGATATTCAGCATGCGTTGATCGCGACTATCCCGAACATCAACTAACAGCTGTCCGCTTTCATCTGCGAGTTTTCCAGTCATTGCGGGTACATTCATGCGTTCCTGACGCTGAGCAAAGGTATAAATCAGCTCACCACCCGCCCATTGCATTTGCCCATCCACCTGACTGAAACCCTGTTCTTTTTTATATTTAAAATCCAGATCTTTAAACTGAATCGCAGTACTCGGCCATTGCCAGTCTGCAAGTTTTTTTAGAGTTTCAGGCGCGATCTGCCCTTCAAGATTTTTGACAATCAAAGACTTATTCAGACCATGAGCCATGATCCCGGAAAGCTGGGTATTGCCGCTATGCAAATCCACATGTGCCCCAACCCGCAGCAACAGCAAATCCAGAGGCCGTACTTTCCAGTTCAGACTGCCCCGAAGATTGCCTTTTTTCCAGTCCGCACTTCCCTGCCAGATATTTCCGTTTACATTATGCAAAGTCTGGTTATTTTTATAAAATTTTGAAATTAACCAGGCCGCTGGCACTTGTAATACGACAAAAATAAAAAATGCAACAAGAGTAAGGATCAACCATCTTAAAGTTTTCGGTTTACTGCTCATCCCCACCACGACCAATCGCTCAAGTCCAAATCCCCATTTATAATTTTTCCCTTATACTCACACATTATGCACACTTTTCTGCCAACGCCAATTCATAGATATAAAAAAACCAAGCAGGTATGCTTGGTTTAATCATCTTAGACTGTCTGTATGACAGCCTAATGACCAGATCAAATGGAGGCCTAGATCAGAAAATCGTCCAGCTTTGCGCCTTTTTCCAATTCTGCCACTAACCAGCGCGGTTGTTTACCACGGCCAGTCCAGGTATCGTCCGGATTGCTTTTGCTACGGTAACGCGGCTCAACCGACTTACGTGATGATTTTTTACGTTTAGACGCACCAAATTCAAGTAACTGTTCAACTGTCATACCCACTTTCTCGGCAACTGCCAAGATTTGCTGATAAGCGTCTTCAATCTCTTGATCTTTTTTTGAAGCAATCAGTGATTCTGCTTCTGCTTGTAAACGTTTTAACTCTTCTACTGATAAATGCGTAATATCTGGCATAATGCTCTCCGAAAAATAATATTATTCGTTTTGTTAAATAATAGCCCCATCATATTTATATTAAATAAAACATTCAATATAAAACCTTAGACCAATAACAATAAAGTTTAAAAAAAATTACAAATCAAAATGATTCATTCATTTTTAAATTTCATGTTGAACGCTTAATTCAAGTGCTTTGATTTTTTCGAGAATATGTTCCGGAATTTCTGTTTTCTGCATGGTCTTTTTATCCACACAGACAATAACTGCTTCTGAAGTAGCCACAATACTTTGCTGTTTTTCACTCCATAATAGATATTGCATTCTAACTGCACTATTTCGAATTTCTTCAATACGTGCTGCCACTTTTAAATGATCAGGAAAAACCACAGGTTTTAAATAACGGCACTGATTTGAAGACACTACCGTAAATACCGGTTCATTACGTAAATCTAATATCACTAGATAAGCCAGACGTGCACTTTCGACATAACGGTAATACATGGCATTATTGACATGTCCGAAGGCATCCATATCACCCCATGCGACTGTTTGTTCATAAATTACTGGATATTGTTTTAATTCTGACCTCATTATTCTCAAGTTTTAATTTCTATAAAGTTTACATTCGATTCAAATACTGCATTTAACTGCTGTAGCAAGTCCTCCCGATCTTGTAAGGCAGCTTTAATTCTTAAATAACTCATACGAATATCATCCGGATACAAGTCAAGTAGTTGCTGGGCTTGATCTGTATAGCCTGTGGCTTGCAACACATGCCATTTCGCAAAGCTTAAAATCGGCAATGCCGGATACTTGGCTTCCCAGTGCGAAATCTGTTGTGCAATCGCATCATAATCCGGATTTTGCCTTAATAACTGTTGCTGGAACCACAAATAAAAGACATCCTGATTAAACTGCTGTTCCATTAAATGGATCGCGAGCAATTCATGCTCGGCACTCATTTCAGGCATTCTAAATAATAATTTCAACCATAGTAATTTGACCGAATAGTCACGATCAAATATCTGAGGTTTTAAATCTAAATAACGTTGCTGTAAATAAAATAAATCGTCCTGTGTGGCTTGCTCATAGGCCAATAATAATTGTTCCAGCCATGTTTTTTTTACTTCTTGGTCTAAATGCCCATATTGGGTCGAACGTAAATATAACCAAGGAAATTGCATGGCAAATACCCCCCATAATGCAACAAGACGCTGCTCATAGGCGGTTTTAACCTGTATTAACCAAGGTGATAATTCATGCTGATTTAAAAACTCTAAATGGGTAAGTGCTTGTTCACCTTGCTGTTGTGATAAATAAATTTCAATCCGCTGTAATTCTGCCAATTCAAATGCCATGGGATTGGACTGATTTAAAGCAGTTAATGCATGGGTATATTGCTGTTGCCCCCAAGATAAACGTGCATCAATAATATGTTTAAGTAAACCCGACTTAGTAAAAGACTGCTGAATAAAATCCCGTTGATCCTGCGCAGCGTTTAATAACCAGATCACGGCCAATTGTTCATAAGGGTGCAAGCGGGAAAAACTAAAGACTGTTTCAGTTTTACGCTGTTCACGACTGCGATACTGCTTGATAGCATACCAGATGCAATGCATCAGAAAACTTACACTGACCAAGGATGCGGCCAAAAAGCAGAGGGTGGTTTGTAACTGCCACTCGCGCCAATACAGATAGACATAGCCAGCCCCATGTCCATAACTCAAGATACTCAGCCCCGCAATGCCAAGTAAGCAGACAAATAAATAGGCCAGCAGAATCTGTT
Organism: Acinetobacter lwoffii; assembly: GCF_052078135.1. Lineage (GTDB taxonomy): Bacteria > Pseudomonadota > Gammaproteobacteria > Pseudomonadales > Moraxellaceae > Acinetobacter > Acinetobacter lwoffii_Z. The sequence continues at coordinate 51,203 of NZ_JBQGUZ010000008.1, read as the reverse complement.
TCATAAGCAATTAGCCCACTAGGGTGCGTGTGTTTAATAATGGAATCGGAGTAATCGGGGTAGCCTTGATTTGATTCAATTGCTGAATCCATTTTTGGCTCTGTGCATCCGGCAATTGTTCCAAGACTTCAATCACGGCATTCAGTGCCTGCTGAAAAGCGACAGATTGGTCTTTTTGTAAGGTATTCTGTGCGATGAGCAAGCGCAACTGGGCCTCTTTCAGTACCAGATGCCGTTGCATCAAGACTGTGCTTGGCTGATCTGCGGATTCAACCTGAATCCAGCGCTGCCAGAAAGAGCGTTGAGTTTCTGGACGCTGACGATGTGGTGTCTGAATTTCTTTTTCAATTTCAGCATCCATCTGCACCAAGAGTTCTTTTACTTTATTTTGCTGCACTAATCGACTGTTCACGAATTTTTTCAGCATGTCCTGATCTTTCGCAATCACTTGCTGCAAGCTGCTGACCAAGGCAGGCGCTAAAATATAATCATCCAGCTCATTAGATAACTGATTTAATTTCTCAATCGCAGTGGCGTATTGTTGCTGTTGTAGTGCAAATTCGATCAGATCCAGATGTTGCTGCACCAAGACAATATCATTTTGCGTTGCATCAGTTGTCATTTCACGTACTGGCGCTTTAGATGAAGTGGTTTCAGCATTTTCCTGCTGAGCAGAAATCTGGCGTTTTAAAGCCACGAACTGATCATTGAGATTAGCATTTTGCTGCTGTAACTGATTGATGCTTTGATTGAATTCAGTCTGTGCTGTATTCAGAACATGTAGGTCATAGCTAAGCTTGACTAGCCACGCTATACTCAAGATGAACAATACAATGAATAGTTTCTTCATGCGTTCCCTAATATCAGCCCCATTTTCTGCAAGATTGTGTTTGCGTCTAAATCATCGATTTGTACGAATTGAAAACTTGCCTGATGCTGCTGTTGATATTCTCCAAGAATAGTGGCCAAACGTGGCCCCAAAACCAAATAACAGGCTTGCTGTATAAACTCCGCATTCCTTTGCAAGAGTGTCAGCCAGTTTAACCAACTCGCTTCACTGGTGATCAGAACTGCAAAACGCTGCTGCGTCTTAAGCAGCGACAAGTTCTCTGCCAAAATCGTTGCCGTCGTTTCAGGACATTGCCGCCGGTACAAAATAAAGTTTAAAACTTTAATATTGCTGGCACGTAAATGATCCATCATAAATTGACGACCACCTTCTCCGCGCCAGAAGGCTACACCTGAACCAGAAGCCAGTTGCTTCAACACAGGCAATTGCAGCATGCCTTCCGAAGTTTCGACCTCAGGCACATGACTATGAATGCCATAGCTCGCCAATGCCTGTTCAGTGGCTTTTCCCACTGCCACCCAATGCACCTGTGCCAAAGTCGAGAGCGCGACTCCAGCCTGTTGCAAATATTGCATACCAATCTGGGCAGCCGTCGGGCTAACCACCACAATAATCTGTGCCTGCTCCAGCTGCTGATACAAAATCGACAGCTCATCGGAATAAGGCATTGCATGCAGTTCGAGCAAAGGCAATTCTAAAACAGACACTTGCGCTGCCCGTAACTGCTGGGTCAAACCTGCAGCACGATCACTGGGGCGGGTATTAATCAATAACATCAGTGTGAATAGAGTGCTTTCAGCAACTCGCCAGCACCTTGATCAAGCAGGTCTTTTGCCAGCTCTACACCCAATTGCTCCGCAGCTGCCATTTTGCCAGTATGCTGTGCCCGGAGCAAAACTGTTCCATCGACACTGCCCACACGACCTTCGATTGAAATCACACCCTCTTTGAGCGTGGCATAACCAGCAATCGGCACCTGACATCCGCCTTCTAGATAGGCATTAAAGGCACGTTCGGCACGTACACACGCATCTGTATCCGCATGCAGGAGTGGCTGAATCAAGTCCAGCACCGTCTGATCATGAGTACGGCATTCCAGTCCCAATGCCCCTTGACCCACAGCCGGCAGACTGACTTCAGGCGTCAGAGTATGACGAATACGTTCTGCCAGACCCAAGCGTTTTAAACCAGCACTGGCCAGAATAATCGCATCATACTGGCCTGCATCCAGTTTAGATAAACGTGTGCCGACATTACCGCGTAAATCGATAATGTCCAGATCCGGACGCTGTTTTAAAATCTGAGTTTTACGGCGCAAGCTTGAGGTTCCGACTTTGGCGCCTTGTGGTAATTCCTCAAAGCTGGCATAAGTATTCGACACAAAGGCATCTAAGGGATCTTCACGTTCACAGATCACTGCCAGACTCAGACCTTCGGGCAAGGCCATCGGGACATCTTTCATGGAATGCACAGCCAGATCTGCACGACCATCCAGTAAAGCGGCTTCTAATTCTTTTACAAATAGTCCTTTTCCACCAATTTTAGCCAGTGGTGTATCTAGAATTTTATCGCCCTGTGTAACAAAAGTGACTAACTCGACCTGCAAACCAGCGTGCAAATCTTGTAGGCGCGCACGGATATGTTCCGCTTGCCAAAGCGCAAGTGGACTTTGTCGAGTTGCAATTTTTAGGGTCTTCATAAATTTCAATAACAGTAAATGAGAACAATAGTCTAAACTTAACCTGCTCACTTGAAAATGCAAGTGAATTTATACAAGTTTCAACTGAATGCTCTCATTCATCCCCTGCTAAAGCTTTTGAATCCGATCTCGTAAAAACGGTAAATGTCGCCGACTGACCGCCAAACGGTCGTCCAGCTCACGACAACGTACCTGATACTGACCTGAACTTACCACTTCCAGACCATCCAGATAATGCACCGAGATCAAGGCATTACGATGAATCCGGATAAACTGGTTCCCAAACTCCTGCTCTAACTCCTTTAAGGTTTCATCAATCAATACACTGCCGTTTTTATGACGCACAGTGACATATTTCTGATCCGCCAGAAAATAATAGATATTTTCAACTGGCACCAATTCGACACCACGATAGGTCTTTGCCGCAATCTGCTGGCGGCTGATATTGATTTCGTCCATATTTTCTTTTTGTTTTAGTTGGCTCATTTGAGCTTGGGTAAGTTTAGTTAAGTGCTCTAAAACCTGTGCCAATTCCTGTTGCATCACCGGTTTAAGCAAGTAGCCTTCGGCATTTGATTTAAATGCATCCAGCGCATGTTGGTCATAGGCCGTACAAAAGACAATGGCCGGCATTGGATCCAGTTGACGCAAATGTTGCGCACAAGCCAGTCCGTTCATTTCAGGCATTTGAATATCTAATAGGATGACATCGGGTTCGTATTGGTGAGCCAGATCAATCGCTTGACGGCCATGGCTTGCTGTCGCCACCACATCATGCCCCAGTTGAGAGACCAAACGTGATAAACGCTCGACGGCCAAAGGCTCATCATCACAAATCAGGATGTCCATTTCTCCTCCTTACCCAGTTAACATCATCAGATGAATGATAAAGCTAACTGCGATTTCTTTGATTTATTTTTATTTATATTGATATCGCACTACCGTCGTAAACATCCCTTCGCCGGCAAAGGTTTGAAAAGTCACACTGGGTCCATAATAAGCTTGCAGACGCTGTCTGACATTTTCTATTGCAATACCATGTCCCTTTTTTAAAGTTTTATTATCCTGTGCATAAGGGTTCGTTATGATGATATTAATTTGATTTTGCAATATTTCAACCAATATGCTTATGGTACTCTTTGTAAGAATTTTTTCAACTCCATGGAAAATACTATTTTCTAGCAAGGGTTGTAAAGTTAATAATGGAATTTGAACTTGTGAGTATAAGTCTTTGTTTTCTAACTTCCATTCGACCTGCAAACGCTCACCTAGACGGATCTGCTCAATCTCCAGATAGCGCTGGCACAGATCAATTTCCTCCTGCAGGCTGACCAGTTTTAATTCCTGAAAACTGGCACGAAATAACCGTGACAAATTCAGCAGCATGTGCTCGGCTTTATCCGGATTGATACTGATCAGGCTGATCACACTGTTCATGCTGTTAAACAAAAAATGCGGCTGAATCCGTGCCTGCATGGCCTGAATCCTAGCATTCAACTCACTATGCTGCTGCTGCTCCCATTGCTCACGCAAATAAAGATAGCGAAAACAGAAAGTTCCCAGCAAAATTCCCAGACTTAAATGGAGTCCGACCCGATCCAGCGCAATCGCCAGGTTTAAATCCTGAAAATTAAAATTCTGTCCAAAATATATCAAGATATTCAGGTTCACCGTAGTGAGCAGTACAATTGCCTGTAACAGCAGAAATCCAGAAATCAAAGCCAGTTTGATTCCCATACGTTGAAAGGCTTGATGGAACAGCTCGACCAGTGCTGCAAAACATAACAGTACCCAGTTGATATACAGGATATATTGCAGCAGGTGCATTCCATTCAAAGCCTGCCAGGATTGCGCTTCTGCAAGCGCCAGAATCATGGCCAGAATATTGCCGCCAGCAAACAGTTCCAGCAAATAGCGTAGATTGCCGATCTGGCTAAAAAAATAGGAATTTTGCGTCTGTTCGTTTATCGATGTAAAAGATTGAGCAGATGTGACTTCGGCAATGGGCTTTGAATTTGTTATACTCTTTTTCGTTCTACTGCTTTTAATCTGATTGAGCCGACATGACCACATCTTCTAATTCCTCTAATCCATCACACGCCCAGACTTCGGGTATGTGGGGCGGTCGTTTCTCTGAAGCGACTGATGCTTTTGTTGCTGAATTTACAGCATCTGTTCAATTTGACCAACGTTTTTATAAACAAGATATTGCAGGCTCGATTGCCCATGCAACCATGCTGGCAAAAGTGGGCGTACTGACCACGCAAGAACGCGATGACATTATTGAAGGTCTGACAGCGATTCAAGCCGATATTGAAGCAGGCAACTTTGAATGGCGCATTGATTTAGAAGATGTCCACATGAACATTGAGTCACGCCTGACTCAACGTATCGGCATTACTGGCAAGAAACTGCATACCGGTCGTAGCCGTAATGACCAGGTGGCTACAGATATCCGTCTTTATGTACGCGATGAAATCGATAGCATCCTGGAATTACTGAAAAAATTACAAAAAGGTATTTTAAGCTTAGCGGCTAAAAACACCGACACCATCATGCCAGGCTTCACCCACTTGCAAACCGCTCAGCCAGTGACTTTTGGTCATCATCTAATGGCTTGGTTTGAAATGCTGGTACGCGATTCAGAACGTCTGATTGATTGCCGTAAGCGTGTCAACCGTATGCCGCTTGGTTCTGCTGCACTTGCAGGTACTACTTATCCAATCGACCGTGCTTATACTGCTGAACTGCTAGGTTTTGAAGCTGTTGCTGAAAACTCGCTGGATGCAGTATCGGATCGTGACTTTGCGATTGAATTTAATGCCGCTGCATCTTTAATTATGATGCATTTATCACGTATGTCTGAAGAACTGATTCTATGGACATCTGCACAGTTCAAATTCGTGAATATTCCAGATCGCTTCTGTACTGGCTCTTCAATCATGCCGCAGAAGAAAAATCCGGATGTGCCTGAACTGGTACGTGGTAAAACCGGCCGTGTCTATGGCGATTTGATGAGCCTGCTGACTTTAATGAAAGGCCAGCCTCTAGCCTATAACAAAGACAATCAGGAAGATAAAGAGCCATTGTTCGATGCGATCGATACAGTTCGTGGTTCACTCATGGCATTTGCTGACATGATTCCTGCACTGGTTCCAAACATTGCTGAAATGCGCGAAGCAGCGCTGCGTGGTTTCTCAACTGCGACTGACCTAGCTGATTACCTGGTGAAAAACGGCGTTGCATTCCGTGATGCGCACGAGATTGTAGGTAAAGCGGTTGCACTCGGTGTACAAGAATCTAAAGACCTGTCTGAATTGACACTCGAACAACTGCAACAGTTCTCTGACCTGATTCAAGCAGACGTATTTGAAAAAGCCCTAACTCTTGAAGCTTCGGTGAATGCCCGTAATCACATTGGTGGCACCGCGCCTGCTCAAGTGAAAGCAGCCATTGAGCGTGCACATGCGCGTTTGGAACAACTTTACGCATAATTTTGGAGTATGGATATGTCTCGACAAGTTTTTTGCCGTAAGTATCAGGCGGACATGGAAGGTTTAGACTTTGCTCCATTCCCGGGGCCAAAGGGTCAGGAATTGTTTGACACCGTGTCTAAACAGGCTTGGCAAGAATGGCTAAAACACCAGACTACGCTAATTAATGAAAAGCGTTTGAACGTGTTTGAAGCAGATGCGAAAAAGTTTCTTGAAGAACAGCGTGAAAAGTTCTTTAACAATGATGCATCCCTAGAAAAAGCCGAAGGGCTGAAGCCTGAGTAATTTTTAAAGCATTGCTTTAAAAATTACGCAAGACAAGCGCTGAAAGCGCGCGTAGGCTTTAATCTAAAAGAATCTCCAACTTTGGGGATTCTTTTTTTATACGTTGTTCTAAACATTACTCAAGACAAGGATGAAATCCGCGTAGGCATAAATCTATCCCCTATCTCAAGGGATTTTTTGACTAAATCTAGCAAATCTTACTAACCAATATTTAGGGCACAAAAAACAGATTTTCACTTATCCTATTTCGTCTATCGAGTCAGTCACTATCCTACTGAAAAACATTTAGATTTGTATCAAAATAATGGATTGTAAAAGCAATATACAGAGTATTCACAAAACACAACATTCTGCTACAAGAAGCCACATGATTAAAAAAAACTGTCTCTCTATAATGAGCCCTAAGAAGATGAGATATCTTTGAATAACTATAATAATAAGCAACAAATACCCCGATTTCATCCCAGTTCTTCCCCCAAAGACTGGGTATTTTTTTGCCTGCAATTTGCCGATTGGCTTGATAATTTAAGCGCATAAAAAAAGCCCCCTTTCAAGGAGCTTCTCTTTTCATTTCGATTAAGGCTGTTTCAGATATGGCCAAGCCGCTTTCAGATAAATGAACATCGACCATAAAGTGAGTACCACTGCGGTGTATAGCAAGGCATACGCCAGCATTTCTAGCGGTGGCCAGTTCAGCAGGAATACGGTGATAGCGATCATCTGAAAAGCGGTTTTGTATTTACCTACTGTTGAAACCGCAACATTGGTCCGCGCACCGAGTTCTGCCATCCATTCACGCAGGGCTGAAACGGTAATTTCACGCGAAATAATTACAATCGCAGCAAAAGCCATCGACATGGAAGGCTGCCATTGCACCAATACAATCAGTGCAGCTGCGACCATCAATTTATCTGCAACCGGATCGAGAAACCGCCCAAAAGCGGAAGTCTGGTTTAATGTACGTGCCAGATAGCCATCAAACCAGTCCGTTACCGCAGCCACCACAAAGATCGTGGTTAAAATGATATGCCGCGTCATATCGGGGTTATGAGCATCAAAGCCCATTGCAGGCGGCCAGTAAGCCACCAATAAAAATACCGGAATAAGAGCGATACGCGCCAAGGTCAAGATATTTGGAATATTCAGGATACGACCTGTAGTCATAGACACCGCCAATTGTTCCCCTCATGTACGATGAAAATGCACACTTTTTTAGAGGTTTGATCCATCATTAATAGGCTTCACTTTATACGAATTGACTTGCAGTGTCACTAGGCAAACACCGTCACTGTTTGTCTTGCCATCGCAATCAGGCGATTTTCGGCATCCCAGAGATAGGCATGCTCCGTCGCATAACCATCCGCAGCATAGTCGGTAAATACTTTATATTTAAACCAATCATGCAATTGATGTTGAACCGGATGCACATAGGTCACTGTCCAGGTCAGACTACTCGCAGGTGCCATGTTTTTAAACATCGGTAACACCCCGGGTGGCCAGATATCAAAGATGGCCATCAGGTCGGCGACCAAAAATTCACGATTGTGATGCTTTTCAGGATGAAATCGGCACCAGCCACCAAAGTCCGGACGAGGACTGGCACTACAAGGCAGATTGATATCCGCCCAGGCTACTTCGAAATGGTCATAACAGTCTGGCATGCCATAACCCGCAAGAATCTGAAACAGCTGCTCTGGCACAGCATAGTCAGGTGCTTGAGCTTGTTGCTGTACCTGAATCTCTGAATCACGGGAAATACCGAAACTGGCAATCAGAATACTTTGCACCGCGTCGTCCTGCCATAAGCGCACTTCAATCGTGGTCACTGACTTGCCTTGCCGCAGGATTTCGGCACTCAGTCGTACTTTGGCTTGCTGAATCGGGCCGACAAAGGTCACACTGCAACTCAGCAAATGCTTGGCCGGATCATTGATGTGAGTGACGGCTTTTTGCATCATCATCGCGGCAGCCAGACCACCATACAGAGTACGACCCTGTAACCATCCCTGTGGAAACTCTACCCATTCCTGTTCGGCAATTTGTGCATAAAGTGCATGCAAAGACATGTTGATCCCTCAGTAAGTCTTGATGCTCAGTATATTCGGCAAAATTCTTCAGGTTGTGAATGTCACGTGACCCAAGCGTCAATGCGCACTTTGGCCCTTGCATTTAAGCCACGCGTCATTCATGCAGCACTTTATAAATCATCCGGGCCATGACTGAACCCAGTCCCGGTACCAGTTGCAGATCTCGTTCTGAGGCTTTCAGTACGCCCTGAATCCCGCCAAAATGGGTCAGCAAATCCCGACGGCGTTTTGGTCCGAGCCCCGGAATAACTTCCAGCACTGATGAACCACGCTTTTTATCGCGTTTGGCACGATGCTTGGTAATCGCAAAGCGGTGTGCTTCATCACGTACCTGCTGAATCAGATGCAGCGCCTTATGATCCTCCGGTAATTGAATTTTACTGCCATCGGTAAAGTGCAGGGTTTCCAGACCGGGCTTACGTCCCTCACCTTTGGACACACCGACCATAAAGGCATCCAGTCCCAGTTCCTGCATGACTTCCATCGCCATGTGCAATTGCCCCTTGCCACCATCAATCAACAGCAGGTCCGGCAATAGGGCTTTTTTATAACGACGGGTCAGCGCCTGACGCATGGCGGCATAGTCATCGCCCGCCTGAATATCATGAATGGAAAACTGGCGATAATCACGCTTGCGCGCACCACCACTGTCAAAGACCACACAGGACGCCACGGTATCTTCGCCCATGGTATGTGAAATATCGAAGCACTCGATCCGGTCTACAGGACGGCCGACCACCTGCTCCAGCTGATGAAAACGCTCATTTAATTCTATATGATTGGCCAGCTTGCCCTGAATCGCGTGCTGTACATTCATCTGCGCCAGTTCCAGCCATTCGGCCCGGGTTTCGCGGACTTTGGACTTGATCTGGATTTTCTTGCCAAAATGCTGCGACAGTGCGGCTTCCAGTTCCTTACGATCAGCTACTTCCAGATTGACAATCAGTTCAGCCGGAATTTCATCCGCCACCTGAAAATAAAAATTGGCAATAAAATCGGCCAGCATCTGCCCCAGGTCATCACTGAGCATATCCGGGAAATAACTTTTTCCACCCAGCATTTTACCGTTGCGCACATGCATGATCTGCACACAGGTCACTCCGGCCTGATAGGCAATCGACAGGATATCCGCTTCGCCTTTGAGCTTATAGATCGCCTGCTGTGACTGTACGTCTCTTAACAGCGCCATCCGGTCACGATAGAACACCGCTTTTTCAAATTCCAGCGCTTCAGCGGCCGCTTCCATTTTTGCGATCAGTTCCTGATTCAGCTCCTTGGTATCGCCCTGCAAAAAGCGGATCGAGTTATCGACATCTGCCTTATAGTCTTCCGGAGAAATAAATCCGACACAAGGCGCAGAGCAGCGTTTGATCTGGTATTGTAGACAAGGACGGGTCCGGTTGGCAAAAAAACTGTTTTCACAGGAACGCACATTGAAAAGTTTTTGCAGCACCACCAAAGTATCCCGCGCCGTATAAGCACTCGGATAAGGTCCAAAAAATTTACCTACCTGATGCTTGCCCTTGCCACGTCCACTGGCTAAACGCGGATAGGGTTTATCTGCCGAAACAAAAATATAGACATAAGATTTGTCATCACGCAGCATGATGTTATACGGTGGATGATGCAGCTTGATCAGGTTCTGTTCCAGCAACAAGGCTTCAGTTTCAGAACGTACCACCAAGGTCTGGATATCATAAATCCGTGCCACCAAGGCCTGAGTTTTGGGATGATCCAGCGTTTTGACAAAATAGCTGGAGACCCGGTTTTTCAGGTTTTTAGCTTTACCCACATACAATAATTCGCCGTCTTTACCATACATCCGGTAGACCCCGGGCAGGCTGGTCATATTCGCCAGGATTTTTTCAATATGGGGGCGTGCGTTTTCGTTCACCTAAAGCCTATTTTTCACCTACAATCTGCAGATATATGTGATGATTGTTGCGTCATTTTCAAGCAAAAACACAAAATTCCCCTGAAGCTGCCACCTAATCTTAAAGTTGCTGTCAGGTTACCCTCCAATCTATAATCCTCACGACATAAACTGATTGTTAAAAGCTATAAATTTCAACCTTTAACTTTGTTATGCTCAAAAAGTCTAGTTTTGAGATGATTCGCATGACCATGCAGCAATCGGACATTCATATTGTTCAACCCTCCACTTCCACCCATAGTCTGTCTGAACGTGATCGCCTGATTGGCAAACCGCGTTTTCATTTCGAGCCGAGTAGTGTAATGCAGCTGCTGCGTGAACGGATTATTGGGCAGGATGCAGCCCTGAATGAAATTGAAAAAATGCTGCATCTGGTCAAGGCAGATTTCGCCAGTCCGGATCGCCCTTTGTCGGTTACCTTGATGCTGGGCCCTACTGGCGTCGGTAAAACAGAAACCGTGCGTTTGATTGCCGAAGCGATCTATGGCCGCCCGGATGCCTTTTGCCGGATTGATATGAATACTTTGGCACAGGAACATTATGCGGCGGCTTTGACCGGCGCACCGCCCGGTTATGTGGGATCAAAGGAAGGTCACAGCCTGTTTGATGAAACTGCGATTGCCGGCAGTCATACCCGTCCCGGCATCATGCTGTTTGATGAGCTGGAAAAAGCCAGTAACGAAGTGATTCGCGGCTTGATGAACGTGCTGGATACTGGCCGGCTGACCTTGACAGCGGGCACTAAAACTATCGATTTTCGCAACTGCATGATCTTTATGACCAGCAATGTCGGGGCACAGGCGGCGCAGCAATATCTGGACAAACTCAGCTATCTGCCTGAGAAAATGCAGGCACTGTGTCTGAAGCGCGTTCCCACCCAGCGCATCATTGAAAAAGTCATGCAGCGTAAATTCGACCCTGAATTTCTGAACCGGATTGACCGCAGCCTGCATTATCAGGCGGTACAGCATGATGCCCTGCCACGTCTGGTCGAAATTGAACTGGATAAACTGAACAAGCGCTTGCAACATCAGCAACGCAGCGTGCATTTAAGCGCTGCAGCCAAAGCCTATTTCTATCAGGGCCATGATATTCGTTACGGCGCCCGGCATTTGGGCCGTAAGATGCGTACCGAACTGGAGCCGATTCTGGCACTGTATTTTTTAAACCAGCCTGAGCAATTCAGTCTGCATCTGGACTGTGTCGATGGACAGCTGGTGGTTCTGCCTGAGCAAGCAAAAGCTTAACTAAGGCAGACTCGATATCAGTTTTTATTCGGCTGAAGCACCTGTATAAAAGCAGTTTGATCTTTGGGTGAAACCAATATAAATTTCTGCACGCCCGCATCAGTATAGTCAATCCGCAGACGCTTTAAAGATAAGGCTGGCGCAATGATAGAGTGGTCTGTGGGCTGAATGGATTGGATTTCACTTAACGGAATCTTCCAGCTTAACCACAGGCTTTTTATGGTCAACACCCCATTGTCCATCACATAGCGCGTACTCCACAGCGGCCACCATAAAATGATAATAGTCAGGACATAAACCGCAGTGTGCAGCGGATATTGCTGCATAGTGCCTTTGGCCTGCATGGTCAGCAGTAGTTGCAGCAACAGGCCACTCATACAAATCACAAAAGCCATCAGCCACCAGTCTTTTTTAGAACGAAATACGTGCATCGATATCCCCCATATCTAAGTGCAAGATCATCATAAACAATTCCATAGCAGATGACAGGGATTCAACCCGGCAGGATGGAAATTATTTTAAATCACACATCGACAGGATCGTTCCCATTTTCGATCTCATCAGAAAAGTTCAGTAACTCAAATGATCTAATACACTGTTATTTGTGCTGATTAAATACTATCAGCAAAGACCTGAAAGCCCTGCGCTCAGCATACTTCGAGGCTAAAAATGGCAAGTTCAAGGATAGAAATTGACTGAATTGACAAAATTCCGCTAGAAATGCACCTTGAAAATCAGTCACCCTGCTCCATATCTATCAGGCTGATTGATAAAAAATAATGAATTGAAACAAAATCTTTGGTTCATCTTCTTTTAGAAAACTGAAAGGAAAAGTTATAGCGGGGCGGATCAGTCTGGCAGAAATTGATGACCATTGCGTCACGGCTTGATACAACTTGTTATGTTCTTTTTGGATATAGTTATCGTAAGATTAGCGAAGTCAAAAAGTGCGCGGGACATGCGCACTTGCTTCACAACATCAACTTAGAAGTCCTCCAAAATAAAGGAGATCAGGGCATGATCCACGCTGGCAATGCCATTACCGTCCAAATGCTTGAGGACGGGATTGCAGAATTCCGCTTTGACTTACAAGGTGAGTCCGTTAACAAATTCAACCGTGCAACGATTGAAGATTTCAAGGCTGCTATCGAAGCCGTCTCCCATGCCGATATTCAAGGTCTGATTGTGACTTCAGGCAAATCTACATTTATTGTAGGTGCTGATATCACTGAATTCGGCGACAACTTTGCTCAGGGTGAACAAGCGATTGTTGACTGGGCAATGCCAGTACATGAAATTTTTAACAGCTTCGAAGACCTCGACATTCCTAAAGTGGCTGCCATTAATGGCATGGCACTGGGTGGCGGTTTCGAAATGTGCCTGGTGTGTGACTACCGTGTCATGTCAGAGCAGGCGCAAGTGGGCCTGCCTGAAATCAAGCTGGGTATCTTCCCGGGCTTCGGTGGTACAGTACGTTTAAGCCGTCTAATCGGTATCGACAACGCGGTAGAATGGATGGCAATGGCCAATCCTAAGAAGCCAGCTGCTGCACTGAAAGACGGCGCAGTCGATGCTGTCGTTCCTGCTGACAAGCTACAAGATGCTGCACTTGATCTGGTAAAACAGGCGATTCATGGCCGTTTAGACTGGAAAACCAAGCGTCAGGAAAAACTCGATCCAGTTAAACTCAGCCCGATCGAACAGATGATGGCGTTTAACTCATCGAAAGGCATGGTTCTGGCAAAAGCTAATCCAGCTCAATACCCTGCACCAAAATTACTGCTTGATTCTCTTCAAGCGGGTGCGAGCCTGCATCGTGATGACGCGCTGAAAGCGGAAGCTGAAGGTTTTGCTAAAGCAGCAGTCACACCACAAGCAGGTGCCTTGATCGGTTTGTTCCTGAATGACCAGATCGTGAAAAAAACCTCGAAGCGCTATGAAAAAGGTGCGCATCCAGTGAACCAGGCGGCTGTTCTAGGCGCAGGTATCATGGGTGGTGGTATTGCTTACCAGGCGGCAAGCAAAGGCACACCGATCATCATGAAAGACATCGGTAACCAGCAACTTGCTTTGGGTATGAAAGAAGCCAATGGTTTACTGACCAAACAAGTTGAACGTAAGAAGATGAAGCCTGCTCAAATGGGTGAAACTCTTGCGCGCATCCGCCCAACTTTAAGCTATGACGAGTTTAAAGAAGTGGACATCGTGATCGAAGCCGTGACTGAAAATCCAAAAGTCAAAGGTATCGTACTGAAAGAAACTGAAGCAAAAGTTCGTGAAAACACGATCATTGCATCTAATACTTCTACGATTTCAATCACGCGTCTGGCTGAAAACCTGGAACGTCCTGAAAACTTCGTGGGCATGCACTTCTTTAACCCGGTACACATGATGCCACTGGTTGAAGTGATCCGCGGTGCGAAAACTTCTGACGAAGCGATTGCAACGACTGTCGTGCTTGCACAGAAAATGGGTAAAACACCAATCGTGGTGAATGACTGCCCGGGCTTCCTGGTGAACCGCGTATTGTTCCCTTACTTTGGTGCATTTGACCTGTTGCTTAAAGATGGCGCTGACTTCCAGCAAATCGATAAAGTCATGGAAAAATTCGGCTGGCCAATGGGTCCTGCTTACCTGATGGACGTTGTCGGTATCGACACTGGCGTACACGGTGCAGAAGTGATGGCTGAAGGCTTCCCGGATCGTATGAAACCTGATTTCAAAGGTTCGATTCAGGTGATGTACGAAAACAAACGTCTGGGTCAAAAGAACGACGTTGGTTTCTACAAGTATGAACTTGACCGTAAAGGCAAAAAAGCCAAAGTGGTTGATCCAACTGCGTATGAGCTTGTGGCATCTGTTGCAACTGCGGAAAAACGTGAATTTGACGCTCAGGAAATCATTGATCGCATGATGCTGGCTTTCTGTAACGAAACTGTTCGTTGCCTGGAAGACAACATTGTAGCCACTGCTGCTGAAGCAGATATGGCCATGATCATGGGTGTTGGTTTCCCGCCATTCCGTGGTGGTCCATGCCGTTACATCGATCAAACTGGTGTAGCTGAGTATGTTGCGCTTTGCAATAAGTATGCGCACCTTGGTAAAGCTTATGAAGCGCCAGAAATGTTGCGCGAAATGGCTGCTAACAACAAAAAATTCTACGGTTAAGGAGCAACGTGAATGGCTACTTTAAATCCACGTGACGTTGTCATCGTTGATGGCGTACGTTCAGCAATGGGTAAAACCAAAAACGGTATGTTCCGCAATGTACGTGCCGACTCGATGTCTGCTGAGCTTGTCCGTGCCCTCTTGGTACGTAACGAATTCGACCCGCATGAAGTTGAAGACGTAATCTGGGGCTGTGTGAACCAAACCCTAGAACAAGGTATGAACATTGCCCGTAATATCGCATTACTGGCAGACCTGCCGAAGACTGTTGCAGGTCAAACGGTGAACCGTCTTTGTGGCTCGTCTATGCAGGCGATTCACACTGCGGCTGCGCAAATTGCAACGAACCAAGGTGATATCTTCATCATCGGTGGTGTTGAGCACATGGGCCATGTGGGCATGATGCACGGCATCGACCTGAACCCTGAAGCGTCTAAGCATTATGCCAAAGCGTCGAACATGATGGGCTTAACTGCTGAAATGTTGGGTCGTATGAACGGCATTAGCCGTGAAGAACAGGATGCGTTTGGTGTGGAATCACATCGCCGTGCCTGGGCTGCGACTGAAAACGGTCTGTTCCAGAATGAGATCGTCGGCATTGAAGGTCATAATGCAGATGGCTACAAAATCCTGTGTGATATCGATGAAGTGATCCGTCCAGATGCGAACCTTGAATCGTTCAAATCTTTGCGTCCAGTGTTCGATCCGAAAGGCGGTACAGTAACTGCAGCGACTTCATCAGCCTTGTCTGATGGCGCTTCTGCAATGTTGTTGATGTCTGCTGAACGTGCTCAAGCTTTAGGTCTTAAGCCACGCGCTGTAATTCGCTCTATGGCGGTCGCAGGCTGCGATGCTGCGATTATGGGTTATGGTCCGGTTCCGGCAACACAAAAAGCGTTGAAACGTGCTGGCCTGTCAATTGCTGATATTCAGACTTTTGAATTGAACGAAGCATTTGCTGCACAAGGTCTGTCTGTTCTTAAAGGCTTAGGCATTTATGACAAGCAAGACATCGTGAACCATAACGGTGGCGCGATTGCATTGGGTCACCCATTGGGTTGTTCTGGTGCGCGTATCACAACGACATTGTTGAACGTAATGGAGCAACAAGATACGCAAATCGGTCTTGCGACCATGTGTATCGGTCTAGGTCAAGGTATTGCAACTGTGATCGAACGTGTTTAATTCTTAAATACCAAGATAAAAAGAAAACCCCGCTTTTGCGGGGTTTTTTTAAAATTTAAAAACATTTGAAGAGGCCATAAAATCATTTAGATGATTAATTTTTGACAAAGATTTATTATATTTGTGCATATAAAGCTCCACTATAGCAAGTCTTAACGCATCTTCTATTTGAGATATAGTTAAACCTAAATTAACAATACTTCCTCTCAAGCTAAGTCTACAAATTTTTCCACAATCTTCGTAAATTCCAATGTTTGCTAATTTTCTACAAAATTGACTTTCATTTCTATCAAGGCATAATTTTTGATATGCTTTTTCAAATAAAGTGTTATAGAAAGACTGAAAATCTGAACTTATACCATAAAGGAATTCAGGCTTATCCAAGTAAAACTCTTCTACTCTTCTTCCTTTAAGTCCATGACTATGACTAACACCAACACGTAAATATGTAGAACATAGAAATAATTCAATTAATTCACTACTTAACTCATATGTATTATGATCAATAAGTTCTAAATTTAGACCTAATATCCCACTCACACCTTTTAAATAATATTTATCCAAATAGTTATATGTATCTATTTCCTCTAAAAACTTCAAAACATTTAAGAAGTTTTTATTAAAATCCACATTTAACAAACATCTATTATAATAATCATCAACTTTATTCTTAGGCATCCCGGTAGCAATAAATTTTGCAGTAAAAAACTCTGCAATTGATTTATGAATAAACTTTATCTCATCATAACCATCCTTAATGATAAGGTTAGATATATTTATAATATGATTTGCTACACTTTGATATTTTGAATTATTTTCTTGAAAAAAATCTAATGCTGATTTGACCTCAGATAAATATTTATTGTACTTTAAATTAGAGTAGTCATCTTGTATCATCATGAGGCTAACAAATGAGAATATATTTATGTATATTAATTTATTATCATTGAATGTTCTTATCCTATCCACTCTTCCTTTTAAATTATCGTGAATATAAAAAACTGCATCAAAAATTTTATCATAAAAACTAGATAAATTTTCTGGAACTTCTTCTCCTAAGTTATAGCTAATCGTATACAAAGAAACCAATATAGGGGTTTTAAAAACAGACTCATCATCAATATTAAAAATTCTATTATCTAAGTTCCTAATAAGGTCACTAGCTTTCTCTGCATCTTGAGCTTCCTTTTTTATAATTTCTTTAATTTTGTACTCATCTAAAAATGCAACATGATATTCATCTAGATTCGGTAAACTATTCAAATCATCATCAGGTCGTGATGTAATAACAATATTAGCATTATAAGAATTTATAAAATCCCTTACCTCATCAATTAATTTTCTTCTATATTCTGGGCGGGCTTCATCAAAAGCATCTAAATAAAGAACCACATCATTTTTATTCACTATTACTTTTAAGGATTCAAAACTAATAGGAATACCTACTTTATTAAGATCCTCACTTATTGAGTCTAATAAAGTTTTCCCATTAAAATTTTTCAACTCAAAGAATATTGGAATTTTATTATTTCGAATATTATTTAATACTAGTTTTCTAAGGATTGTAGATTTTCCTTGTCCAGCAAATCCCTTTATTAATACTCCTCTGTTTTCAGTATTAAGTTGAGTATTCCCTCCTACTTCCAAAGAATACGTATTAATACCTTTTAGTAATAAAGGCACATAAAAATCATCTATAAACTTTAGATTCTGTCTAGAGCTTAATGTACGAATATAAAAAATATCTTCACAATATTTACTATAATTTTCTTCAAAATTTCGTGCTTGCTCTTTAGAAGAAAGCATAGACTTAAATTTAGTGTATCCTGCTTGGATAAATGGAATAACAAGCTGCTTTACAGCCTCCCCAGCCACCCCGACAATTATTTCATTCATATTTTTATGATCTTAAGTTTAAAGGATGTTTCATATAATGATTCTTTACATAAATATTGTACTTTAATTTTCCGTTTTTTTAATTACCTCATATAAAAATAGAAATGTTATCCCTTTGTAAGATTGGTTTATTTTTCAACCAATAAAACCATATTTATGAAGCACTTAAATTTTATAAATGTATGATCAAGCCTCTTTTTTCCTATTTCCTTAAAAGGGTATATATGAACATGCTTAAAACAATGATCGCGACTGCAATCGTAGCGACTTCTGCATCTGCAATGGCAACTGAAGCTCAAGTTGCGCCAGCAACTGTTGTAACTAAAACAACCCAAACTATTGCCAAAGAAGCTGCTGCACCTGTACAAGCGAAAGTTGAAGCGACTCAAGCGACTGTTGCTGCAACTCAACAAGCGACTGAAACTAAAGCTGAAGCAGTAAAAACAGAAGCGACGACTCAATTAGAAACAGCTCAAGCTACAGCAGAACAACACGTTGAAGCTGCGAAAACTGAGGCAGTAGAAACCAAAGACGCGGCTGCTGAAAAAGCAGAAGTAAAAGCTGAGAAAAAAGGCTGGTTCTCTTGGTTTAAAAAAGCGGCTTAAGCTTTTTAAAAGCATAAAAAAAGATGTCAGCCTGACATCTTTTTTTGTTTTGGAGTGTCTTATTTAAGTTCAAGAATTTAAAAAAAATCCTCAATCTTTTATTTAGACCTTCTGCGCCAGCATCGTGGCAAAGTGCTGCTTAATCCGCTGGCCCTGCTCATCGACACGATACAGCTCACCGATATCTTCATTGTATTTCACAATATTCCAGCCCTCATAATACCCTCGCAACTCCCCCGGCTGAAAAGCAAATGGAAAATCGGCTTGTGCCGGAATATCTGGCGTATCCATGGCACAGACAATCAGATTATAGCCACCCGGCACGGTCGCCTGCTGCATCTGTGTAATGAGCGGTGGAATGGTTTTCGGCTCAAGGAACATCATCACTACAGTGCAGTAGATAAAGTCATATTGACCTGCAATACTGGTATCCGTATTGAGATCGCGCCGCTGTACCTGTACATGATCAATCTGCTCGGTATGCACAATCTGTCTTAAAGTCTGCAAACTATTTTCGTTGACATCCCAGGCATCGACCTTAAAGCCGTTCTGACTTAAATAAAGCGCATTACGCCCTGTACCACAACCAACGTCCAGCGCACGGCCACCTTTTAAATAGGGCATCGCTGCCAGCACTTCAGAATGGGTAGGATTCAACTGATATTTCTTGATGAAGTAATCCTCAGGCCGGCAGTAAAAACGTAGCTGACATTCGACATCTTCACTGGCAGAGACAATTTTGTGCCAGGCCTCAGGCTCAATAAATGGCGGTTGCTGCTCTGGCGTAAATACATGCTCGGATTGCACTACACCAGATTTTTCCAGCATGGCAAAACGCAACTCACCTTTTAATACTGTCAATTTTGCCCAGGTGCCGGCTTTGGTATTGTGCTGATTCTTGAAGCCCTGAGGAATACTCTGCTGGGTCCAGACTGGGAGTTCCTTATAACATCTCAACTGTTGCATAAATTTTTGCCCTCCATATCATCCATGCTCCGCCTGTCATTCTTTTGGCAGCGGTAATTAATTCAGCATAGCCTGTTCAAATCGGAATTGGAATCAGCGCCTGTTCGCGCTGTGCCGATGCAACAGCAAGATCAATACCAGTTTTCTATCAAAATAAAAAAGCTGCCTCTATTGAGACAGCTCGGTTATCTATCAACGAGGAATATGGCGATTCGATTAATGCAGCAGTTCCGACTTCATCCAGCTGATGTATTTGTCCTGATCCATAAAATCCGGTGCGCTCCCCAAATCCAGACTGAAATACTGCTGATTGAACTGAATCACAATCTGTTCGGTATAGTGCCAGTCCTCGATCAGCGTGAAATATTGATTTAAGAACAATCGGTTCTTATCCCCGTTATTCATCCTTTGTAATTTTGGACATTTTTTATTTGCGACAAACTCACCGTACACCTGCTGAATATCAGCAAAAACCTGAATTGTTTGCATGACTCACCTGCTTAAATGTTATGTCGTGATCTGTGCGACCCCTTCAATTTAGCAAGCGAGTTTGAACAGCAGATGACAGTCCTATGGCAATCCTGTCATCTAGGTCATGCTACAACTTGTTTTCAACCGCTTTCTGATTGGCAGTCGCCACTCGTTCCATCTGTTTATTCAAGTGCAGCATTTCTTTATACAGCGCATTAAATTCTTGCACGGCTTTATCGTCATAGAACATAAAGGTGTTATTTTTCTTTTGCCATTTATGCTTTTTCAGTACTGCAAATAAGGCATCAGCCTTGGCCAGCGTCTGTTTTTCAATTTCAAAAATGACATGTGCATTACTATTTTGCTGACTGTCTTTCAGGGTCAGGCTCAGTTGCTGGCGATAACGGTTTTTAATATCCAGTTGCTGTGCCTTGTCGATCAGCTCGGCATCGCGCTGCTGGATTTTCTGCTGATAATTGTTCACAATTTGATGGACTTGCTTGAGCATCGCTTCAGTTTCTTTATAGCCTTGTGCCTGATCCTTAGCCAAGCGGTCGATATTCAGAAAATTCTGCCAGTTGGCGGCTTTTAAGTCGCGTAGATACTGATTGCGTTCCTCGGCACTGTCGCGCAATTGCCCCAGCATAAATTCTGCCATGATGGCATAGTCACCATCCAGACGGTCATCCTCAAGCTTAATTTGAATCGGTTTAGACCAGTCCTGTGCCTGCTGCGCAATGCTCTCGGTTTTTTCTTCGAGCACGGTTTCATATTCGAGCAGCTCGGCCTGATGTTTTTGCTGAACTGAATTCTGATAAAACAGCCCAATAAAAATTGCCAGTGTCACAGCGGCTACAATCATAAAAACACGCGGCATGTATACGCTCCAGCTCTGTCAGTCAGATCTTGTTGATTTACATCCACTATGCTTATTTTTTAAACACAATTCAAGGCATTTGATTTTTCCAATAATATGTCTAGCTTAGACAGAAATTGCTCCCCTCACAAAGCTATCCTTTCGAGCACCCTATTTTTCCGATCTCATTGCATGGCAGATTTAATAAGCTTGTTAAACAAAGTTATCTAGACCGACAGGCGCACATTATGGGGAATTAAACGGCAGGCTCAGATTCAGCCGGTTCGGATCGAATTGTTCGCGGACAATATTCACATTGGTGGCATCGCGGTTAATTCCAAAAGGTTGCAGCAGTACATATACCCCATTTCTTGGGTCTGAAGACTGCAAGCCCTGTGCGATGGCCAATACATATTCACGGAACACCACAGGCAGACTATCCAGATCAGGGTCGGCAGGTGCACGCATCACATCAATATTCGCCACTACGTCACCATCCACGCTATAGGCCTGAATTTCACGTTCAATTTTCATCAGGCGCATTTGCAGGGCCTTACGCTGGCTGTTCTGCTCCTGATAAGGCAACATTTTTTCAGTCACGGCGCGCAGTTCCGGTTCCGCCATGACGGTCAGGGTCGGCAAGACGACGGAATCAGCAGCAGGCGCAGCATGGCTTAATATCGGCAGGCTAAAAGCAGTACAGGCCGTAAGAAAGCCGAGTTTAATTGGTGTTAGGAGATTCATCATTTTCACCCTCGTTTGGAAAAGGGAAAGCGTCAAAGCTAAATCTTACAAATAATGCCAGTGCCTATTGTTAAGTTTGATAAACGGTCAATGATGCATAAAAAGACAGGAAACGTCGAAAAAGAAGACGTTGAAACAACTGAAAAATAGAAAAGAATGCTGATCTGGTTTTGGTGAAAACAAAAAAAATCCCCAAACCAAGTTTGAGGATTTTTTGTATATGGTGGCGAGACCCAGGATCGAACTGGGGACACACGGATTTTCAATCCGTTGCTCTACCTACTGAGCTATCACGCCGATGCGGTGTATTAAGCCGTATCTGGCCTCATTAGTCAATCAAAATTATGAAAAAAATATTTGAGTGGCTGATTTTTGGCCTAAAAAAAATCCCTGATGGGATCAGGGATTGAAAACTTTGAAATCGTTTTAAAATATGGTGGCGAGACCCAGGATCGAACTGGGGACACACGGATTTTCAATCCGTTGCTCTACCTACTGAGCTATCACGCCGATGTCGCGTATTAAACAGTTTCAGTTGTAAATCGTCAAGAGCAGAGAGAATAATTTTCTTCAAATGTTTACTTTTCCATCAACTCGCGTCAATTTGAGTCATAAATCGAACAGTGTTTACCAAAGACCTCAGCAATAAAACAGATTTAAGCGGTTATTTACATAAAAAAGCAGCCTAACGGCCGCTTATGGTTGATCGATTTTCAGATTTTTTCCAGATTGGCCAGACAACGATGAATGGCCCCACAGCCTGGCACAAAGTTTTTCACGCCTTTTTCTTCTTCCATGCGGCAGACTTCGCTGACCAGCCTTTCTGCCACACCACGGCCACGGTTGGCCGGATGCACCACGATATTTTCCAGAATGCGGCTTTCACCCTGTCCGGTGCACCAGATTGCCCCAATAATTTTGCTATTAAATTCTGCGCTATAAACTGAGGTATACTGTGCAAGGTTTTGCTCTAGTTGTTCCATGGCATCTGCCCCGTCACTAAATTCAGGGCTCGTGTCATACAGTCGCTCAAGCTGGCTGCGCACTTCGTCATTTTCTAAAGAAGTATAAGCATGTACGGTGATAGGCATTGATAAACCCTCCTGAGCAATCTAATATGCGGTGACTTCGTCACGGCGAAAATATTTTCTACATCAATCATTTTGACGTATTTGAGGAACGTGTCTATGACAGATCGTATCAGTGAAGTGGTAAGAAATACCAACGAAACCAAAATTCGAGTTCGTTTGAATCTCGACGGTACTGGTCAAGGCACCTTAAACACGGGTATTCCCTTTTTAGATCATATGATTGATCAAATCAAGCGTCATGGCCTGTTTGATATTGATATTCATTGTGATGGCGATCTGGAAATCGATGACCATCATACTGTGGAAGACTGCGGTATTACGCTGGGTCAGGCATTTGCACAGGCATTGGGCGATAAAAAAGGCCTGAAACGCTATGGTCATTTCTATGCGCCACTCGATGAGTCTTTAAGCCGTGTCGTGGTAGATCTGTCTGGCCGTCCGGGTCTGTTTATGGATATTCCATTTACCCGTGCCATGATCGGCCGTTTTGATGTGGATTTATTCTCTGAGTTTTTCCAGGGCTTTGTAAACCATTCCTTGATGACGGTGCATATCGACAACCTGAAAGGCAAAAACAGCCATCACCAGATCGAAAGCGTATTTAAAGCATTTGCGCGTGCGCTGCGTATGGCCTGTGAAGTAGATTCACGTGCTGCCAATACGGTAGCTTCAACCAAAGGTACACTGTAATGACCCGTATTGCCCTTCTTGATTATGGCATGGGAAATTTGCACTCTGCGGCAAAAGCATTAGAACATGTCGGTGCCACGGTTGATGTGACCAATGATCCAAAACTGATTGCACAAGCAGACAAGATTGTTTTTCCGGGCGTAGGCGCGATGCGTGACTGTATGCAAGGCATGCACGAAGCCGGGATTGATGAAGTGGTACGCAATGCCGTATTTAACAAACCGGTATTGGCCATTTGTGTCGGCATGCAAGCCTTGATGCAGCATTCGGAAGAAAATGGCGGTACCGATGCACTGGGTATTTTCGAAGGTGCGGTCAAGCATTTTCCGGAAATGGCGGGCTTAAAAGTGCCGCATATGGGCTGGAACCAGGTACATCAGGCCGATCCAGAGCATCCAATGTGGAATAATATCGAACAGGATGCGCGTTTCTACTTTGTGCACAGTTACTATGTAGAGCCACAAGATTCAGACTTGGTGGCAGCTACTTGTACCTATGGCATCGAGTTCTGTACTGCAATTCATAAAGAAAACCTGTTCGCGACCCAATTCCATCCGGAAAAAAGTCATACTGCCGGTTTGCAGTTATTGAAAAACTTTGTGGACTGGAAAATCTGATTTTCCTTCCCCCTAAAAAGCTCGCAGATTGCGGGCTTTTTTATTGATTATTTTTTACACTTTTCATTTATAAAAAATCCCTTTATCATAGACTTACTTATAAAAAATCTAATGAAAACAAAGGAAAAATAATGAGTAATACAATTCAGGATTCGGGGTGGAATGCATCAGGACGTTTTGGGCGACGTTCGTATATCGCATGGAATATGCTGCTGGGTTTTTGCTTTATGATCATCGGGATCATTGCTGCTTTCATTTTACCTGGAATGAGTCCAGAGACTTTAGATGGTAAAATGTCCATGCCTTTAATGGTGCTGTTGGTTTTGATCTACGGCGTTGCGATTTATTTTAGCGTGATTTTTTTAATTCGTCGTTTACATGACCGTAATCATAATGGCTGGCTTTCTTTACTGATTTTTGTGCCGGTCGTAAACCTTGTCTTTACACTTTACCTGTTATTGGCACCCGGTCACAACGAAAGTAATGAATATGGCCCTCCACGCACGACACGTGGCTGGGAAACGCTTTTGGTGGTGCTGTATCTGGTACTCGCAGTTATTTTGGCAGCCTTTGCTGTCCCTGCTTATCAGAATTATGTTGAACGTGCTCAACAGGCGCAGATCGAACAGAGTAGCTATCACACTGATTAATCCTTGTTAAATTTTGCATAAAGCCCATTCTTCATGGGCTTTATTTTTGCCTAGAACAGGAAAAGTGATTAAGCTGAACGCATTCATTTCATGATTGAAGTTTATGCAACAGCTGCTGGATACTTTACCAAGCAAGGAACAAATTCAGGCCTTTCCTGTATTTCAAAATCTTCCGATGCAACAGATTCAGGTGATTA
This sequence comes from Acinetobacter lwoffii, assembly GCF_052078135.1. Lineage (GTDB taxonomy): Bacteria > Pseudomonadota > Gammaproteobacteria > Pseudomonadales > Moraxellaceae > Acinetobacter > Acinetobacter lwoffii_Z. The sequence goes on along the minus strand of NZ_JBQGUZ010000008.1, from coordinate 26,472 downwards.
ATCGTCTGGAACAGTGTCATGCCCTTGCACAGGAGCTAAAAAGCCATGCAGTCCTGGGTTTCGATTCTGAATCCAAACCGACCTTTAAAGTTGGTGAGGTTTCTACCGGGCCACATCTGATTCAGCTGGCCACTTTAGATAAAGCCTATTTATTTCAAATGAATGATTCGATCTGGGATTTTCTTAAACCGATCTTTGCCAGTCGCGAGCAGATCAAGGTCGGTTTTGGCCTGAAAAATGATGCGCACCTGTTCCGTAAAAAAGGCATTGAACTGAATAGTGTGATTGAACTGTCCAAATGTTTTAAAGCTTTTGGTTTAAACAATCCGGTCGGATTAAAAAATGCCATGGCTTTGCTATTTCAAGTAAATTTTCCTAAATCCAAACGGATTAGTACCTCGAACTGGGCCAGCAAGAAGCTCAGCCCGGCACAAATTGATTATGCAGCCGCAGATGCCTACGCGCCCGTGCTGGTATTTGAAGAATTACTACGTCGGGATTTATTACCCAGAGAGATTCCCAATACTTCATTAAAATTAAGAATCCGTCCTTCATCGACGGCTTAAGCGCTTAAGCGGCGTGTTGGTTCTGGTAACTTGATGTACGCATAAAAGCTGTGATGAGCGCGTTCGATGAGAGAGCTGTGACTTTAACAGGTCTTACAGCTTCGGTTATCGACCAGCTCAGTACACGATCCGTTATGGAAAATCTGATCTCCATTCAAGAGACGGATCATTAAAATCATTAAAACGAGCAAAATAAATTACCTCACTGCTACCTATCTATGGACAGGTTTTCTTTATTCATACCGTTTAAGAGTTAGAAATTTCGACTTTATTTGCTAAGATGAATACACTCAAATTCATTCTAAAGATTAAGCAAGGAGCGAAAGCATGCTGATCATCCCTGCAATTGACCTGAAAGATGGCAAATGTGTCCGTTTAAAACAAGGTCGTATGGAAGACGATACCGTATTTTCAGACGATCCGGTCGCAACAGCACAGCATTGGGTAAATGAAGGCGCTCGCCGCTTGCATTTAGTAGATTTAAACGGTGCTTTCGCAGGTACGCCAATCCATAAACCAGTGGTTGAAGCCATCGTCCGATCTCAACCTGATTTGCCGATCCAGATTGGTGGTGGTATCCGTTCTCTGGAAACCATTGAGCATTATCTGCAAGCCGGTGTTTCTTTTGTGATCATTGGCACCAAAGCAGTTCAGGATCCTGAATTTGTTGAAGAAGCATGTCGAAAATTTGCCGGTCATATTATTGTTGGGATTGATGCCATGAATGGCATGGTGGCAACAGATGGCTGGGCCAATGTGACTGATGTTAAAGCCACTGATCTGGCGAAACGTTTTGCCGATGCTGGTGTGTCGAGCATTGTCTATACGGACATCGCGCGTGATGGCATGATGCAGGGTGTGAATATTGAGCAAACCGTGAATCTGGCGCAATACTCAGGTTTGCCTGTGATTGCATCTGGTGGTGTGACCAACCTGGATGACGTACGTAACCTGAAAGACCAACCAGGTATTTTAGGCGCAATTACCGGTCGTGCGATTTACGAAGGTACATTAAGCTTGCGTGAAGCACAGTTGTTGCTAGATGAGCAACAGGCGCTATAATTAAGCTTGCTGTAAAAGAGGTCTTCGGACCTCTTTTTTATTTTTTAATTTTCTGATCTCCTGGCATGTCTACACTTATTTCCAAAAATCACTCCGGCTGGATGGTGAAAGCGCCGCAACTCGCCCTGATCCTGATCACCATTATCTGGGGCGGCAGCTTTATTACCGTGCAATACGGGCTGAACTTTAGCAGTCCGATTATATTTGTCGGCCTGCGTTTTGCTGCGGCAGCGCTTGCCGTCACCCTGATTTCACTGAAGTCGCTAAAAGGCATGAACCTGAAAGAGGTGTTCGCTGGCGTGGTGATTGGCATCATGATCGCCATTGGCTACGGCACCCAAACTGTGGGCTTGCAGACCATCAGCAGCAGTGAGTCGGCCTTTTTAACCGCCTTGTATGTTCCGCTGGTTCCGATCCTGCTCTGGCTGCTATTTCGCAAAAAACCACATGTTATGACTTGGACCGGAGCGCTGTTTGCCTTTATCGGTCTGGTGTTTTTGACAGGAAATGGCTTTGCTGCGATTCAGCTCAGTTTCGGACAAACCCTGACTTTGCTTGGTTCGATTGCGATCGCACTGGAGATTATTTTTATCAGCTATTTCGCCGAGCAGGTCAATGTCCGCCGGGTCACGGTGCTGCAACTGATTTTTGCATCCCTGTTCTGCTTCATGATCGCACCTGTTTTAGGTGAATCTCAGTTACCTGGATTTCACTGGCATCTGGCAGGAATTTTAGTCGGGTTAGGCATTGCCAGTGCCTTGATCCAACTGGTGATGAACTGGGCTCAGCGCATGGTGGATCCTTCGCAAGCAGCGATTATCTATGCAGGTGAACCGGTATGGGCAGCCCTGTTTGGCCGTCTGGCCGGAGAACGTTTACCGTCACTGGCTTTATTAGGCGGATTGATGGTGGTACTTGGCGTAATTGCCAGTGAATGGAAACCAAAGTTTTTAAGAAAAGATCCAACAGAACAATTAAAACAAGATCTTTCTTAATTCTGCTAAATCCCCCCTTAAAAAAGGGGGATTTTTTCTCTGGGGAAATATGGCTAAAATTATTTGCTATACATCGGTCTATTGTCATTTAAGCGCATGATGCCGCGAATCGCCCGATACACAATCCAGATCCAGGCCAAAACCACCACCACTAAACAGAAAGCGGATGCACCAAATGCGACCCCTGCAAACAGGTCAGGATCTTCGCCGGTAAAGAACAAAAAGAAAAATGGAATAAAGGCGACGATATTCCAGAACAGATACCACCAGAAACTGCGGATCTGCCAGGTAAAATGGCTTTCAAAGATGGAACCGCGCACATCGCGCCGTTTCACATAGTTAATGATCAACGCCACGACAGCCAGCAGGCCAGCACTAAAAATGGCCACAATATATAAAATGTACAGTGCAAAAGTCAGTGTGCGGTTTGAGTCTTTATCAATGGAATAATTCACGTCCCCTCCTGGTACTTCCCCTAGATATTTAAACTATTCAATGGGGAAATCAGCCATATAATCAAAATGATGTTAAAGCCTATGGTACAAAAATATATCTGCCGGAAAGGTTGTTTTTGTGTTTTATGCCGTAATTTCTGCTGTGCCAGCCAGGCTGCCGGCCAGCCGCCCAAGAAGGCCACCACATGCAGAGTATTTTCCGGAATACGGCGATTACCCAGCTGGGCTGCTTCCTTGTCTTGCGCATAGAGCCAGTAGCTGAGCGCGTTCATCAGGCTGACCAGTAACAACACCAGTCCACTGAGTAAACCGCCCAAGGTCAAAGCCACCAAAAAAAGAATATAGAGCACACAGGCAATCTGCATCGGCTGTAATTTCTGTGTCTGCTGTGGCTTGGAGGGTTTGAGTTTGGCTTGCAGACTTTTGGCTTGTACTGCTTTCAGGTACATCACCTGCTGCGCACGATAACGGCCGCGTTCATCCAGAATGACCAGATAATCCAGCGCACAGCCCACGATTGGACGTGGCCCAGGCTTGGCAAAGTCCTTGATATGCAGAAATACGCGATCTTTAGCTGGGTCACTAGGCTGGATAAAACCATAACCCTGATCATCAAACCATTCCACTAAGCGTCCCTGATCGCGCATATTCCCTATCCCTGTTGATTTGATTGTTTAAGCGGTGACAAATTTTAAGCGTTCAATCAGCATATTACGCATTTCATCCGGATTTTTTTGCAAAATATCTTCGCCAGTACGGCCTAATGCTGCATTACGCTGAGCCACCTGCAGACGCATCATCCAGAACCGTCCTGCTGCCATAGCCAGATACAATTCCAGACAAGCGCGTTCATCACTGGTTAAAGGACGAATCGTTTCATAGGCATTTAAAAAGGCAATCGCTTTTTCTTCGTTCAAGACCACGTCAGGATATTCGGTACAGAAGTCATTTAACGTAATAGCAATATCAAACAGCCATTCATCTTTATTTAGCTCATAAAAATCCAGAATACCATTCAGCTGATCGCCTTCAAATAAGGTATTGTCACGGAACAGATCTGAATGAATGAAACCGCGTGGACGATCCGGATATACCGCCGTCAACGCCTCATATAAACCTAATAATTTACCGAGCAAGACTTTATCTGCCGGACTTAAACTTGGTTTAATCTCTTGAGAAACGGCCAGCCAATAGGCATGATCACGCACAAAATTACGTTCTAATTTAAAGTCTTTGAGTGCCACATGCATTTTCGCCTGAGCCACTGCAATCGCTTCAACCTGCGCGACGGTAGATGGCATCGGATGTTCACCCATCAGGCGTGGTGCAATCTGTGCCGGTTTATCTTTAATACTGTGAATGGCTTTGCCTGAATGGGATAAAGGCACTGGAACGGCCAACCCGGCGTGACCCAGATGTTCTAAAACAGGAACCAGCTCACCTGCTGCCTGTTCATCCATATCTTCAAATACGGTCAGCACATATTGCTGGTCTTCGCAGACTAAAAAGTAGTTGGTATTTTGAATACCGCCTTGAATGGGAATCAGATCAATCACCTTTAAACCATAAGGCGCCGCAAAATCCTGAACTTCCTTTAAAGTCAAAGTGGTATAAACCGACATAGAAAACCTGCGAAAAAACTTACATAATTTTGCTAGAATACCGTTTCCATCTGCCAAGGTGTAGCGCTTGCGTGGGTGAGTTTCATAATCGGCTGTAATAATTGGAAAAATTTATGCTAGCTAAACGTATTATTCCTTGTCTGGACGTGGATAACGGCCGCGTGGTCAAGGGTGTCCAGTTCCTTGATATTCGTGATGCGGGTGACCCGGTCGAAGTGGCGCGCCGTTATAATGAACAAGGTGCCGATGAAATTACTTTCCTTGATATTACCGCTACACATCATGGACGCGATACCACTTACCGTACAGTAGAACGCATGGCCGAATCGGTTTTTGTACCCCTGACTGTCGGTGGCGGTGTACGTAAAGTCGAAGATATCCGTCTATTACTCAATGCCGGTGCAGACAAAGTCAGCATCAACTCGGCTGCGATTTATAATCCCGAGTTTGTACAGGAAGCGTCTCAACGCTTTGGCGCACAGTGTATCGTTGTTGCAATTGATGCCAAAAAAACTGGCGACCACAAATGGGAAATTTTCACCCACGGTGGCCGTAAAGAAACCGGGATTGATGCGATTGAATGGGCTGTGAAAATGGCTGACTTCGGCGCAGGTGAATTACTGATTACTTCGATGGATGCCGATGGCACCAAAGCCGGTTACGACATTGCCCTGATGCGTGCCATCAATGACCGCGTCACGGTACCGACGATTGCTTCTGGTGGTGTGGGTAATTTACAGCATTTGGCGGACGGCATTATCCATGGTGGTGCTGATGCAGTACTGGCAGCTTCAATTTTCCATTTTGGCCAGCACACCATTCCGGAAGCCAAAGCCTATATGGCAGCCCAAGGCATTGAAATGCGCCTCTAAGCCGTTTTAGATGATGATTTGATTAAAGAGTGTTTTTATAAACACTCTTTTTTTATGCCTTAAATAAAACAACACAGCAAATACGGGACAAAAAAAGGAGTCTTTCGACTCCTTATAAAACCAAGATAAGACTACAGCACTTGGTATTCAAAATAACTCATTACACCCAGAAACATTATCAGTATGAGGCTTTGCTCACCGACAGGAGCAAATATAAGTGAAATCCGCAGGACAATATTGACAATACAATCGTATTTTATTGACAAATCACGACAAAGCCCTGTTTTACTCCATAACCTGCGTATTTAACTGCTTCATTACCGTATTTTTTGTCATTTTAGAGGAAGCATCGGCCGATTTAACCGGAAAATATTGTTCTGCCCAGCGGTTGAGTTTTTTCGAGATCGGTGCAGGCAAGCTCAGACCTAAAGGATTCTGTTCCTGCAAATCTGCCGAGGAAATCACACGGGTACCGAGCAGATAATCAAACCAGGGCTTGGTGACGCACCAGTTGGCATCCTGATTACTATTCATATGATGATCATAATGCCAGGGCAATTTCTTTTTGGCCCATTCCGGCTCCAGATGAGCCCGGCGATGTAAATAATAATAGTTGCCTGCACCATATAAGGCAGCCAGTGACATACCTTTGGAAAAAGGATAAAAACTGAGTCCAAAAACGGTCGCGACGACTGCCAATGAGGCAATTTCATTGCGGGTACGCCAGTTGTCCAGTCCTTCTACATAGCCGAAATCGGAAAATTCCGTTTTTCGCACAATCCGGTGATGCTCCCAGTGTGAGCGCATACTCTCGGGTACCGGACTATAACGGCTCTGTCCCGGCCGGTGAACACCATGCAATACATATTTATGTGCAAACCATTCAAATCCATTTGCGACGACAAGTCCTGCCAGAAAACCTTTCCACATAATCTTTTACCTCTTGGTCTATTTTTAATATAGGCTAAATAAAAGACTAGATATTGACCAAAATATTCAATATGATTGACAAAATACGACAAAATAAAAGAATTAAAAATGCTGGTTCTAAAAAACTACGTAGGTTCAGTATACGGTGGTTTAGGACATTTACTTTTGGACTATTATCAGTTGAAACAGCTTGAAGTCCCTGAGAAATTATTGGCCATTCAAAATCTGGAACGCTTTGATTTCGCCCTGTGGCGTGATCTGTTAACGACACTTGATCAACAGCTGCAACGACCGGCTTTAGGCTTGGAAATCGCCCAACTGGTTGAAGCTAAACACCTCGGTATTATTGGCTATCTGGCACTCTCAAGTGAGACCTTGGGTGAAGCCTTTATGCGCTATCATGATTATCATCGTCTGATTTATGATGGTGGCCCACTTCAGCTGCAATGGCAAGGCGATTATCTGTCGATTGGCTGGGTTGAAGTTCCGTTTCATCTGAATACTCAATTGACCGATGAAATCGCGATTGCGCTAATGACGGAATTCGTAAAAGCCAATATTCAGAGCCCGCACGGGGTTCAGTTATACGAGGTACATTTCCAGCATGCAATGCCTAAAAATATTGCACTCTATGAGCAGTATTTCGGCTGTAAAGTCCGATTTTCTCAAGCCAGAAATCAGGTATTAATGCATGTCAGTGAACTGTCCAGGCCGCTGAAACAGGGCGACCAGACCTTGCAAAAACTGCTGATGCAACAGGCCAAAGCATTATTAGAAAAATTTCCGTACTCCACTCTGGTAGATCAGCAGCTGCAACAGGCGATTCTAATTGGCCTGCAAAAAAACCTGTTCCAGATCAAACATATTGCCGAGCAGATGAATTTTTCCGTGCGTCAGTTACAACGCCATTTACAAAAACAGGGCAAAACTTATCAGCAATGTATGCAGGAGATTCGCTGCATGCTGGCTATGCAATATCTGAAAGATCCGCACTTGAGTTTGCAGGAGACTGCCATGTTACTGGGTTATTCTGAACAAAGTGCGTTTCAGCGTGCCTTTAAGCAATGGACCCAGCTGACACCGCAGCAGTGGCGCCAACAGAATATGCCAGCTGCTTAAACTACCAGCATGTTCGTTTGATATACGGGCTTCATGCAGGGTTGACGATTTTAATCCCTGTCCCCTATCACCTGATGATAAATATAAAAATAAGCACTTAAAAAATTGATAAATATCTTGGCGAATTGCTCGGCACATTCTGGCTGGTGTTTGGAGATATTACGGGAGCAGAGAAATTAAGCTTTTCAATAAAAGCCTTCTAAAAAGTCAGGATTTCTAAATACCATTTTTCTGCATGTTTCACATGGAGCATGCAGATCATCGCGCTTAAAAATGCTTATAAAAATGGATTTTCAATTTCATCCAGATCATCACGCTGAATTTTTTCTGGCAAGTCCGGCGTGTTTTCTAGTTGTTGTACCACATCATTCAGAAAAGCCTGCAAGGCTTTGGCCACTTTCAGTCCCTGCTGATCCTTGGTGATTTGCAAGTTGCCATACAGGCTGACGCAGTCTAGATCATTTTCCAAAGTCAGATCATGAATGGCATGGGATTCACTGCCATTTTCAAATGCTTTAAACATATCCTCTTCACCTGTCTTTGTTATTTTTCCATGAACGTCTGATGTCGATGCTACCCGAATCCTGGTTTTTTCAGCAAGCTTATTTCAACAGCTGCAAAATATATTGCAACAAGGCATCAATCAGCTGTTTTACGATGGCATCTTGTGTCGCGTTGTCTATCGCGCCACCAGTCGCTGAGGAGGTCGAGCTGCCTGAACCAGAAGACTTAAACTCGCGTTGTAATGCCTGCAGGTTTTCTTCAGAAACCTCTTCGGCACACTGGCTTTCTGCATCCCAATTAGAGTATTCAATTTTCTGGTTGGCTTTTACGGCATTTCCAGTCAGTGGCAGCTTATAGGTATTGCGTTTCTGTTCTTCGGTAAGCTGCGGGAACAGGTTAATTCCAAGCTGTTCTTCCAGATAGCAGACACTGACAATACGCACTTTCAGTGAATTGTCATTCGGTGCATAGTAAGCACCAATAGCACCGGTTTTCGGCATATAAACCGCCTTATAGACCGCGGTTGGCACAATCACGCCATTGCCAATGGTTTTCAGCTTCTTCCCGGCAAAGACCGGCCCGGTTACCACATAAACATCCTGTTTCTGCTTGGTCACAATGGCACGAGTGGCTTCTTCCAGCTCACGCCAGACTTGCTGATTATTCTTGGGCGCTTGCGGCACCATATTGGCCAATGAAAAACTGTCAGACTGCGCAGCCTTGTTAGGCATATCCGCATTCGGCGCCATATGACCGCGGTCATAACCTGAACCACGATAATCCGCCAATGTGGCACGATGCTTCGCACTGACCCGATCTTCTTCATGAAAATTATCTTCACGGGGAATTTTCTGGCTTAAGCGTGCTGGCGTTAAGGCTTCTGCAACCCAAAGTGGCGTTTTAGATACCCCGGAATAACCGACATTAAAGCCATTAAAACACAGCGAATAGCTGTCTTTTTTCAGGCTGTCTTTCATCAAATATGGCGGTACATCACGATAAAACTGGTTCAGACAGGCAGAATCACTGGAAGAGGATAGTGACACCCACTGACTGATTTTTTCCTGACCAAAAGCGATGGCGAAGCTGCTCGAAGCCACCACGCCCAGAATGACTTTAATACTATTATCATTTAAAAACTGAAAAAAAGAGTTCTTGGGTTTACGCTGCTTCTTGGCCATTCTTACACGTACTTTTTAGATCAATATAGATTTTGACCGAGCTTAACAAGCTGTATAAGTGAAGTATATCTTGGCTCTACCATTCGTTTACTAAATAAACAATAAGTATCCAAAATCCCGGGCAGTTGTAACAAACTGTCTAATTTTATTTCTTTTTAAATGAGGTTTCTCGGTGTTTGCGTAGCTTTGTTTGGCTCAGTAGATTGAGTGTGTAAAGCTAACGGCCTATCTCAATTCGTACAATTATTAGCAATGGTGTCAATCATGAATTCCAAACTCTCTAAAGCATTAGGTTTAGGATTATTCACAAGTGTGATCAGCGTAGCTGCATTTGCTGAGCCACCGGTTCAACCAGGTGAAACACTTGAAAGCTTGTCTAAAGCTAAAATTAGTACCAAGGTGAATGGTCAGGAAGCCTCTTTAGAAAGCTTGGTGAACTCTGGTCAGATTCGTCTGGTCGATCCGCGTGCAGCAGCACCGCAAACAGCCATGCCAAACACACAGGCACCAATGCCCAATGATCCAGCAATGACTCAGGCACCAAATTCAGGTACTGTTTCTCCTCAACCACCTGTCACAGAACCAGGTATGAATGAAGCAGAGGTGCCGGCCAATCTGGTTGAACCAGCCACTGAATCAGAAGTAGAAGCCAGCACGTCTATGACGACGCCTCAACAACAACCAACACTGGAAGAACAACAATCAGCTGTACCAGCAATGTCTGAAGAGCAACAGCAAGCAGCTATTGCTTCAGAACAACCGATGCCTGAAGCACAGCAACAAGCGGCTGTGACTGAAGCAGATGTGAGCAATGAACAAACTGAAATTGCAGCTCAATCTGATGCAGAGCCAGTACTGATGGAAGAACCTTTGAATGCTGCACCTGAAGTGCCGGCTGCGGTAGAACTCGAACAATAATCTGAAACTCATTTATTTATTGTTTCTCTCATAAAAAAACCAGAGTGTGCCTCTGGTTTTTTTTTATGCTTTTTATTTTATTTACATCTGAATCTGGGTGCCCAGCTCGACCACACGGTTGGGTGGAATTTTATAGAAATCACTGACCGGACTGGTATTGCGCTGCATAGAAATAAACAGCTTTTCCCGCCACGGTGCCATGCCCTCACCCACAGTATGCATAATCCGTTCACGTGAAATAAAGAAACTGATCTGCATCAGGTCATATTCAAAATCCCATTGCTCATAGGCCTGTTGTAAAGCTTCCGGAATATTCGGCTGATCCTTAAAACCATAATAGATAAACACCCGGTAAAAATGCTCACTCAGTTTTTCCAGTTCAATCCGGTCCTGCCTGTCAACAAAAGGAATATCCCGGGTAATCACTGTCAGCATGATATTGCGTTCATGCAAGACCTTATTGTGCTTAATATTATGCAACATGGCATGCGGAACAATATTTGGTGTACCGGTCAGGAAAATGGCATCGCCTGGCACAAACTTGGTGCCTTCCCCCATCGAAATACTTTTAATAAACAGATCAATCGGCAAGGCATCCTGTTCCAGCCGGTTCAGTACCAACGCACGCCCATCTTTCCAGGTCATGAGAATCGTAAACAGTACTGCGCCAATCAGAATCGGCACCCAGCCACCCGAAGCAATTTTCAAGGACGTTGAGGCCACAAAGACTAAATCCAGTGCCAGGAATGGCACAGCAAATAAAGCTACTTTCCAGACCGGCCAACGCCAGAATCCATAAGCCAGAATCGAGATCAAAATGGTGCCACAGAGCATGGTCATGGTCACCGCAACGCCATAAGCACTCGCCAGATTGGCACTATTTTCAAACAGTAAAATCAGGATCAGCACCGAGATAAACAGCATCCAGTTAATGAAAGGCAGATAAATCTGGCCGCGTTCCAATGCAGAGGTATGCTTGACTGACAGGCGCGGTAAATAACGCAGTTGAATGGCCTGATTTACCATAGAAAATACGCCAGTAATGACCGCCTGTGAGGCAATCACCGCCGCCGCAGTCGCCAGTCCAATCATCGGGAACAAAGCCCAGTCGGGCAGCAGCATATAGAAAGGATTCGCCAGTGCTTCAGGACTACGCAGTAACAAGGCGCCTTGCCCGGCATAATTCAGTAATAAACATGGCAAGACAATAATGAACCAGGCCAGACGAATCGGCAGACGGCCAAAATGCCCCATATCGGCATAAATCGCTTCACCACCGGTCATGGTCAGAATCACCGCCCCCATGGTCAGAAAAGCCACATAGGGCTGATCGACCACAAAATGATAGGCCCAGTAGGGATTCACCATCCAGAGTACAAACGGGGTCTGGATGATGCTCCACAAACCAAAACCGCCAATCGACAAAAACCAGAGCATGGTTAAAGGTCCAAAAAACTTGCCCATCGTGGCTGTGCCGTGTCGCTGAACCATAAACAGCCCGGCCAAAATCCCGATGGATAAAGGCACCAGCCACTGATTGAAAATGGGTGTGGCAATACTCAGGCCTTCAATGGCTGAGAGCACGGAGATTGCCGGGGTAATAATCCCGTCACCGAAAAATAGTGATGCACCGACAAAGCCCAAAGCAATCAGGAATATTTTCTTTTGATCAGAGATTCGTGTGGTACGCAGGTTTAATGCCAGTAGTGACATGATCCCGCCTTCGCCGTTGTTATCGGCACGCATGATCACCATGACGTATTTAAAGCTGATGGTAAGCATCATGCACCAGAAAATCAGGGACAGGATGCCGAGTACAGAAGCTTCGCTAATGGCGAGGTGTGCGGTGAGGAAGCATTGGCGCAGTGCATAGAGCGGACTGGTACCAATATCTCCGAAAACGACCCCAAGCGCAGCCAGTGTAATCACTGGGAGAGCTGCCTTTTGTGCAGTGCTTTGCATATATTGTCTTCGTTTTTTAACAAGCATTTTTGCGAATCATAGCACCGCATTAAAAGTTTTTCTGCAAATCAATTGTTTCAGCTTGGCACAGCTGGTTTTTTTCGCTATTATCCTCGGCCTATGGTGAGGTGTCCGAGTGGCTGAAGGAGCACGCCTGGAAAGTGTGTAAACGTTTATAGCGTTTCGAGGGTTCGAATCCCTCTCTCACCGCCAGAATTTAAAAACCCGAATCACATGATTCGGGTTTTTTATATTTAATTTTATCCATCATCTGATTAGCAAAAAAATTATCTGCTTAGATCTTAAAATATTATTATCAATCACCTTATGCAAATCATTGAATTGATATCAAGCCTCGTTCATAAAAATCTTTTGCAACACAACAATTACGCTCAATTCTATTTTTAAAAATCTTCATTTTTCATCAGCCAGAAAACTGATGAATTGTGCAGTTTCTGTACGCCATTCATTTCAGGTTTTTATTTATATGTTCAAACAAAAAAACTGGCACAGAAATAGCTTAATTTTATTGTCATCAAAGCTATGTTATGTTGCTTATAAATCAACTAAAAGGAGAATAAAAACCACAGGATAGAAAGAAATAACCAAGTGAACCGGGCCATTCAAATTTGAAGTAAAAAATAGATACACTGCTATTCGGAGAGCGAACATGAATAACAGCGCAAACTATGCCAAACAGATTAAAAATGCAAAACGTGGCGGTTATACCCCGACCATTGCCAAGGACATCAATAAACATAAAATTCAAAAAGCATTGAGACTCATCGAACAATGGAGAAGCCTCGCTCAAGAACTCAAACCTCAAATGCAGTTTGATATGGCCTTTACTTTAGAGGAATGTGCACAAGAATTAGATCGCATCCTAAAAAACAGATAAACCGTATAACTGACTCATATCCATAGCAAATCCTATGCTTTCACCCTCGCCCATATCTGCACATATGGGCCATTTCTTTGCACATAATCAAAAACAGAACTTTTCATCCATCCGGTCAAAATAAACAAATCCTGCCGAAACTGATTGAACGGTTATTTTTTGGCTTGCGTGGCCAAAAAAAATCTGTAAAATGCACTCCACCATGCCGGCATAGCTCAGTTGGTAGAGCAACTGACTTGTAATCAGTAGGTCCACAGTTCGAATCCGTGTGCCGGCACCATATCTTAGCCTCGCTTTTTAGTGAGGCTTTGATGTTTCTGGGTTTTGGTATTTTCAGCTGAGTCTTCTTGCACTTTCTAGTGCTTCGATTGTGCCGTCACTTGCACATATCTCACAATCCCTTCCTGATATAATTTTCGGCATAGTTTCGCTGTCATCTGAATTTTAAAATGATCCAGTTTTGAACCTTGAGCCTGATCATCTGATGCTTTTGAATTCAAAGTTTTTTGCACGTAATCCGCAAAGCCGGAAAATACCGGCTCGGACAGATCCTGAATCTGGATATTTTTAAATTCAAAACGATCCAGACAGGCATATAATGCACCCACTGTCATTAAATCTTTTAAATTCACATCAGCAGATTTCAATAAAAACTGATATTTACGCCGTTGTAATGCATTTAAATTTTCCCAACGCTCGGACAAAACCAGATGATGAAAACCAATCCGCGCATTTGAATTTAAAACACTGCGGACCTGCTCCAAGAATACAGGCACAGGGCTGTGATAAGCCGCATCCAGGCACAACACCACATCAAAACGCTGGGAAAATGGCAATTCTTTTAAACGCAAAAATGACGCCTGATAAATGGCATTCAGTTCTGGTAAATATTGCTGAATATTGGCCACACAGGCAGCCTGCAGCTCAACCCCGGCCAGATATTGCACCTGATAATGTTGCTGCCAGTGCAGCAAGCTGGCGCCCTGACCGCAGCCTAAATCCAGCAGTTTATCTTTTGAATTTAAATTTACAGTTTGCGCAAGGTGATCGGCCAGCATACGACAGGCAGCCGCATAATCCTGCTGACCTGCTTGCCAATACCCTAAATTGCTCCAGGGCAATTGCGCGTGATCGCCCAACACAGCGGCATCAATCGCATACTTGTGCTGGGGAAGACGCTGACGCAGTGCCTGAAGCCATTGCATGGATTAATAACCCAGTTGCGGTGCAACCTCGACCACAGGTTTTAAACCCTGAAATGGTAAAGGTGCACCAAAAATTTCCGCAATTTTCATCGCTGAGGTCACTGCCGATTCCAGAATTGGCAAACCGTCACATGACCATGAACCGCAGAAGAAGACTTTACGATTGGCATCCAGATGACGTTGCTGCAATTCCTTATTCAGTGCCACGGTATTGGCATCGACCACTGCACGCGTTAGCATCACCGATTTGATCACTTTTTTCGGATCAATCTCGGTTACCGGACGCCAGGTCTGAAATACGGCCGACTTGCCGACCAGAGAAGGTTCAATCGAGTTAAGCCACACGGTAAATTGCTGACGAGTAAATTTACGGTCCATCATATAGCTGAGTACGGCCCAGTCTTTACGTTTTGGCGGCATTACGCTGGCATCGGTATGCATCACCAGTTCGCCTTGTTCGAATTTGAATTTCTTCAATAATTCAATTTCACTGGCGAATTGTACCGGATCCAGGAACTCCTCAATTTTGGTGGTCGGTGTCGCGACAATCACCCGGTCAAACAGTTTTGAATAACCGGCCGCATTTTCAACTTTGACCTGATCGCCCTGCTCTTGTACCAGTGTAATTGCTGAACCGTCTTCAATTTGAATGCCTTCAATCAGCTTATCGACCAACGCTGGTGTACCGCCTTGCAGACGCAGTAACGCATCGCCATCGGTTAATTGACGCAGAAAAATTAACAACGGTTTAGCTGGCCATTCACCAATGGTTTTCGGATTGCAGGTACAGATGGTATATAGCACCGGCATCACCGCACCGTGCCAGAACACTTCTTCAATCTCGTTACGATTGATAAATTCTGCCAGGCTGATGTCCTGATTTTTCGATTTAAAGAATTTGGTCAATGCAACTTTTAACTGCAACAGGCCTTTGACCAGACGCCAGCCATATTGTTGCAGGCCTTTCCGGTTATTGATGATCGGGATATTGCCAATTCGGCTACGCGATGTGGTCAGCCAGGTTTCAGTTTTATCTTCAAATAACCAGCTGCAGGCCATATAGGTCCGCACCGGATAAGTTTTAATGCCCAGATGTGTGGCTAGACTCAGGGTGTTTTTCCACAGATAGGGGTTCATCACACGTAAAGGTGCGTCAATCAGGCCCCCTTCAAATTCAAGGCTATGACTGTCCATGCCGCGACCTGGAAGTGCTTCAAAAATCGTGATGTGATGCCCTGCGTCCTGGAGAATTCTGGCTGTAGCCAGTCCGGCCATGCCACTACCAATTACTGCGATATCCAAACTGATCATCCGTCATTGAAAAACTACAGAAATTATGTACCATGCGCCAATCAAACAGGTTATTAAAATCTTCCAGAATATATATTTTTCGTAAAGGCCTTTTTGTTCAATTTCACCTGCTTTTTATTCATTTTTTTGCAGCAGTTAAAATTCCATCAAATATAGGATTTTATTTATATTTTTATTTAAAAGATAAAAAAATTACTTTAAAAACAAATAATTTAATTAACCATTTTTATAATCCTTGGTTGACAAAAACTTTTAAAATACCTATGATTCGCAGCATAAGAAAACCATAAATTCATCCGGTTCCATTCAGATGCGTTTATGCGAAAATTGTTTAAAACGACAAGAAACTACAGCGCCTTATAAAATAAAAGCCTCTGCGAAAGCAGAGGCTTCTTTGTTTTCAGGCCTGGTTGATCATGCAGCATGGTATTGAGCTTACTTTATTGCCTCTCATAAGCCGCTTAAAAAGCATAGAGTGCAATTCCTCAATCCTCATGTTGTTCTCAAATAGAAATCAAATGGCATGATTTTTTTGTCTAGAATTCATAAATCTCTAAACTAAAAAAATAAAAAATCCAGCAACTTATGCTGGATTTTTTGCTTCAAAGAACTAGGTTTGAATTAGATTTTACCCACCAGGTCGATTGACGGCGCTAGTGTAGCCTCGCCTTCTTTCCATTTTGCTGGACAAACTTCACCTGGGTGCGCATGTACATATTGTGCAGCTTTCACTTTACGAAGAAGCTCTTGTGCATCACGGCCAATACCACCCGCGTTGATTTCAATGATCTGGATTTTACCTTCTGGATCAATCACGAAAGTACCACGATCTGCCAGACCTTCAGCTTCAATCAATACTTCGAAGTTTTTAGACAAAGTCCAGGTTGGATCACCAATCAATGGATACTGGATTTTACCAATCACGTCAGAGGTATCATGCCAAGCTTTATGGGTGAAATGAGTATCGGTAGACACGCCATAGATTTCTACACCCATTTTCTGGAATTCAGCATACTGATCAGCAAGATCGCCTAATTCAGTTGGACAAACAAAGGTGAAATCTGCAGGATAGAAAAACACCACTGACCATTTTCCTTTCAGGTCTTGCTCAGAAACTTCGATGAACTGACCATTGTGGTAAGCAGTTGCATTGAATGATTTGATTTCAGTATTGATTAAACTCATGAGATATTTCCTCTGGCTTATTTCTGGGATTGCTTATCTTGTGAAGCTAGAATACGAAAAATTTCAAAATAGGTAAAACCGCAAGTTTTTATAAAAATGATCGCTTTTTTAGATCATTAATTTCTATTAGTATTGTTAATCTCATTTATTTTCTCGATGCAGAGTTGTGCTGATCAAAAGCAAGATAATGCTTTAACACTTATGATTCTTCTAATAAGTCGGGCTTTATGCAAACTCAATACCAATCTTCAAGACATAAAAAACCCACCGCATTCAGGTGGGTTTTAATGATGATTTACCGTTCTAATAGATCAAAATGGAAGGTCATCATCTAGATCTGCTGCAGGTGCTGCTGTTGGAGCAGGTGCAGATTTTGGCGCAAAACCACTCGGATTATTGTTGCCATAACCGCCGCCCTGGTTGTTGCTAAAACCGCCTTGCTGTGGCGCTGAACCATAACCTGATTGCGGGTTATTGCCATAACCACCCTGGTTGTTGTTCGCCTGATTATTGTTATTAAAGCGTGGCTGGTTAAAGCTGCTCTCGCCCTGATCATTTTGAGGACGGCTAGAGTCTAACATCTGCATTTGTTCACCACGAATTTCCGTCGTATAGCGCTCCTGACCATTCTGGTCAGTCCACTGACGGGTACGTAATGAACCTTCAATATATACTTTTGAGCCTTTACGAAGATATTGCTGTGCAATTTCACCTAAACGGTTATGCAACACGATACGGTGCCATTCCGTTTGTTCTTTACGTTCACCGGTACTTTTATCTGTCCACGAATCGCTGGTTGCGATCGAGAATTGAGTGAGAGAGCCACCATTTGCAAAAGTTTTGGTTTCCGGATCTTTACCCAAAGTACCCACTAAAATAACTTTATTTACACCACGCATTTGCCGTTTACTTCCTATATATTTCTGTATTTTACTTTATAAGAGTTATGCTTAAATGGCTACCTCTTTACCCAACAAGTGCGTTAATTGTTGTCGCGAAGCATCATCAATCTGCTGTTTATCGACTTTTACATAGGCAACTTGCTGTTCAGACATCACCACGACCTCTTCAATACCACGAATCGCCAAAAGCTGAGAAGTCCATTCGTCAGTTTGTCTGCTTTCCGGCAAACGCAACACCAGCGATGACAGATAGCGTGGCTGAGCCAGCCCAAAACTCATCAGTAGCCAAACCATCGCGATCCCTGTCAGGATACTCCAGCCCATCGAGGTATTGTTCAGCAGTAATAATTGTCCGCCAATCATACCGCCAAAGAAAGCCCCTAAAAACTGGCTGCTGGCATTCACGCCCATTGCCGTCGCTTTGGACTGGATCGGTGCCGCTTTCGACAACCAAGACGGCAACAGGGCTTCCATCACATTAAAAGCAATGAAGAACAACCCTAAACCAATCAGCAAGACATATTTGGATTCAAAACCAAATGCCATCACCATTAAACCCAGAATAATACCGGTAATGGCCACCAGAAAAATCGCCCGCATTTTGTGGTATTTTTCTGCCAGGATAATACTCGGAAAAGCAAAAAACAGGCTCAGTACCAACAGCGGCAAATATACCCAGCCATGACTGGAAAGTGGCAGATCAGCAAATTCGATCAGCTGTGAAGGCACATAGATAAACATGGCGGTGAGCAATAAATGCAGGGTAAAGACCGACACATGCAGACGATTCAGATCCCCGATTTTGATTACCTGTTTCAACTGTGCCAGATAGCCCTGCTGAAAGTTTTTATGATGCCGCGTGACTTTCGGCACCATCAACAGCATGGCAATCGCCGCCAGGCCCATCACCGTGGTGACCCAGAACAACCCAGAGATGCCCACCAGACCCGTTAGCCAAGGCCCCAGACTAAAGGCCACCACAAAGGACAGGCCGATACTCATGCCCATCATTGCCATGGCTTTCATACGGTTTTCTTCACGGGTGACATCTGCCAGCAGTGCCATCACCACAGCCGATACCGCACCACCGCCAGCGATTGCACGGCCGATAATCACGCCATAAATGGTGTCCGACATGGCCGCAATCGCACCGCCCAGCGCAAATAATAGCAGCCCTAAAACCACCAGTGGCTTACGGCTGTAACGATCCGCAATCAGGCTGAATGGAATCTGTAACAGTGCCTGGGTCAGACCATAGACCCCGACCGCCAAACCGATCAGTGCAGGCGTCGCATATTGATATGCCTGCCCTGCCACAGAAAACACCGGGATAATCATAAACAACCCCAGCATGCGCAGTGCAAAAATACTGCTCAGGGCAAAGGTTGAACGACGTTCTAAAGCATTCATCATAAATTATGGCGATTGGGTTAATTAATCTGGAGCCCAGATTATAGGACATTCAGCTCATTAATAAGACATGAATTTTATTTGAAATAAAGATGATGCCAATCTAAAAACAAAAAAAGCGCAGCCGGAGCTACGCTTTCATTCAGGGACAGTGCTTTATTTGTCTAAAGCTGCCTGACGTTTCTTGTACTGAATCGAGGCGAATACTGCCCAGACAATAAAAGCCACACCGATCAGACCGGTCACCACTTCTGGTACATGCAGACCGGTTCCGCTGGCAATCATAATGAAAGCCAGTGCACCGATGGCATAATGCGCACCATGTTCCAGGTAGATATAGGCATCCAATGTGCCCTGCTCAACCAGATAAATCGTCATTGAACGGACAAAGATCGCACCAATTGCCAGACCCAGCATGATGATGACCACGTCTGAGGTAATCGCAAAGGCACCGATCACGCCATCAAAACTGAAAGAGGCATCCAGGACTTCTAGATAGAGGAAACCACCAATACCGGCTTTCACTACACCCGTCGGTACGCCATTTTCATCATGACGAACTGCATTGCCATTTTCATCCACTTCAGGTTCACCACCGAGCATATGACTCAGCACCTGCACCCCGATATAAATCACAATACCCCAGATTCCGGCCATGGTCACGACCAGACGCTTGGCTTCATCGACATTGGCTGCCATGATTAACAAGGCCACCAGTGCAATAAAGACCGACATCGCCGGAACACTGGCCAGGTTGGATAAACGGCGTTCTACTCGTCTGAACCAGTGGGTATCCTTTTCTTCATCCAGGAAGAAGTTCAGGAATACCATCAACAGGAAAGCACCACCAAAAGCAGCAATCTCAGGATGATGTGCCATTAAACGTGCTGAATATTCTTTCGGATCATTCAGGGCCAGACGTACCACTTCCATAAAGCCCAGGTCTGCAGTCACTGCAACAATGACCACTGGGAAGATCAAACGCATCCCGAAAACTGCAATCAGAATACCGACTGTCAGGAACAGCATTTTCCAAAAATGATCCCAACCCCGTAGGACTGAGGCATTAACAACCGCGTTATCAAAGGACAACGACACTTCCATAATCGCTAAAATAGCGGTGATGGTTAGCGCTGTGAGCATGGTTTGCAGGCCTGCGTCAGGACCATGGGTATAACCCCAATACGCAGACAAACCAAGACACACGATCGAAAATGCAATCGAGAAACCAAAATGTTTCAACATACACAACGACCTTGGATAAATTAAATAAATGTATGGCTGCGAAAGAGCAGCAATACGAATAGGAAAAGTTAAGCTAATTATGAAACTTTTAGCGCATAAACCAAAGCACTTCCTGAGCCGTTTTATCTTATTTTCTGTTTTTAAAATTTGCCGATCTTTTAAACAGCCCGATCTTTGCTATAGTGCCGCATGGTTTAACTTGAACTGCGAAGGATTTTCAGCATGAGTTTTTCACAAGAGGTATGGCAACGTAATCTCACACTTTATCAGAAGACCCTGGCCCTGCCCTTTAATCAGCAACTGGCACAAGGTACTTTAAGCCGTGAAGCCTTTAGTCATTATGTGATTCAGGATGCGCATTATTTACTGGCCTATGGCCGTGCACTGGCCGTGTGTGCCGCCAAAGCTTTTGAAGCGGACGATGTAATCCAGTTTGCCGAGGCAGCCAAAATTGCGATTGTGGTGGAACGTAGCCTGCATGATGGCTTTATGCAAGATTTTGGCATTAGCAAAGAGCAATTTGAGCAGACACCGTTGACGCTGGCATGTCATCACTATACTTCTTATCTGACTTCGACCGCCTGGTCAGAAAGCTACCCGGTGGTGCTAGCCTCGTTGCTGCCTTGTTTCTGGATTTATGCCGAAGTTGGTAAAGATATTGTCGACAACTCTGCGCTGAATAATCCGTATCAGGCTTGGGTGAACACCTATTCAGGAGAAGAATTCCACACTGCGGTGCGGAATGTGATTGCGACCGTTGACCGTGTTGCGGCACGTGTCGATGCCGATACACTAGAAAAAATGCATGCAGCTTATACCCATGCTGCCCGTCTGGAATGGTTGTTCTGGGACAGTGCCTTTGAGCAACGCCAGTGGCCTGGTCTGGATGAATAAGACGGACGAATAAAAAAAGCCCTGTTTAAGACAGGGCTTTTTGGTTATAGCCGTTTAAAAAAATTTCTACTGTCATAAACCGATCATAAAAACGGCTTAGTCTGAAAAAAACAAGGATAGAACGGGCCACTACGCTAGACCTAGCTATAAGCCCAAAATTGCCGCACAATAATTGAGAATAATTACCAATTAAAGAAATCAATCCCGGAAAGAGGCAGACGATATGGACACTTTAGGCACCGAAGCGATTCGGGCATTTTTTACCCTGCAATGTTGCTGGCTCAATAATGAAGAAATCTATTTGGAACAAGGCTGTCCAGATTGTAGCTCGGCAGCGACTTATCTGATTTACCATACCAACACGCATATCCAGAAACATCTGCTGAAATTTATTGAAAAGTATCGCTGTCATCAGGCGCGACGTAACGATTTGCTCGACCTGGATTTTTTCCAAAAAGACTATGAGGATTTTTTGCATATTCTGGAAAATGAAGTGAATTTTTATGCACGTCTGCATCATGATGTGCCACGTGACCGCTGCTTTGAAGAGATTGAATCTATCTTTGAACGCCACTATGCAATGGCTTATTAGCTATTAGCCTTGTACATGATCATTGTGAATATTTAGACAATCGACTACTGCGTTTGTTAATGTTGTGATGAATTGACCAATCACCGACATAACTTGACGTTTAAAATACTTTTATTTGCACTTGAACATTTTTCATCCGGTATCATATAAGGGTTTTTGATGAATATTCTAGGATCCTTGCATGAGCCAAAGCCACATCCGTATTCGAGGCGCACGTACCCATAACCTGAAAAATGTGAACCTTGATATACCACGCGACAAGTTTGTGGTGATTACGGGACTGTCTGGTTCAGGTAAGTCCTCGCTTGCCTTTGATACCTTATATGCCGAAGGTCAGCGCCGTTATGTGGAATCGCTGTCTGCCTATGCCCGCCAGTTCCTTTCCCAGATGGAAAAACCGGAAGTGGATTCGATTGAGGGCTTGAGTCCAGCCATCGCCATCGAGCAGAAATCTACCAGCCATAACCCACGTTCTACCGTGGGAACCATTACCGAAATTTATGACTATTTACGTCTACTGTATGCGCGTGTCGGTACACCGTTCTGTCCTGAACATGACCTGCCGATGGTGGCACAAACAGTCACTGAAATGGTTGATGCAGTCAAAGCACTGGAAGAAGGCACTGCGCTGTTATTGTTAGCACCGGTCGTGCGCGAACGTAAGGGCGAATATACAGCGCTGTTTGAACAGCTACAAAGTCAGGGTTTTGTCCGCGCCCGAGTGGATGGCGAGATCATGGAAATTGATCCACCACCTGAGCTGGATAAAAAGAAAAAACATACCATTGAAGTGGTGGTCGACCGCTTTAAGGTTCGTGATGATCTGGGTAACCGTATTGCAGAAAGTTTTGAAACCGCGCTACGTCTCGGTGGTGATATCGCGATTTTATCCTGGATGAAGGGCGAGCATAACGATCGTGTGTTTTCAGCCAAACACTCCTGCCCGGAATGTGACCGTGCAGTGGCTGAACTGGAACCACGCCTGTTTTCATTCAACAATCCTTTTGGTGCCTGTCCGGTCTGTGATGGTCTAGGGACCCGCAGCCATTTCAGTGCCGACAAACTGATTCCCAATCCTGAAGTCAGCGTTAGCCAAGGCGCGATTCGTGGCTGGGACCGTCAGCGTCCTTACTATTACAGCATGATCCAGAAAGTCGCCGAGCATTTTGGTTTTTCGCTAGAAACGCCGTGGAATGAACTGGATGCCGATACCAAGAAAAAATTTCTGTACGGCACCGGCAAAGAAAAAATTGATCTGAGCTATATCGATGAGCGTGGTCGTCGCCATAATCGGGTCATTCCTTTTGAAGGAATTTTGCCGCATCTGGAACGCCGTTATCGTGAAACTGAAAGTAATTATGTCCGTGATGATCTGGCGCAATATTTATCCAATGCTGCCTGTGATGCCTGTGATGGTTCACGTCTAAATGAAATTTCGCGTAATGTGAAAATTCTGGACAAGACCATTGCCGATATTACCCGTATGTCGATTGGCGATGCTGAAAGCTATTATCAAGACATTCATCTGGAAGGTGCCCGTGGAGAAATTGCCGACAAGATTTTCAAGGAAATCCGTGAACGTCTGCACTTTCTGGTTTCGGTCGGCCTGAATTATCTCAGCCTGTCCCGTTCTGCCGAAACTTTATCTGGTGGTGAAGCGCAGCGAATCCGTCTGGCATCACAGATCGGTGCCGGTTTGATGGGCGTCATGTATGTGCTGGATGAGCCGTCAATTGGTCTGCATCAGCGTGATAACGACCGTCTGCTGCACACCCTGATCCGTCTGCGTGATCTGGGCAATACCGTGCTGGTGGTCGAGCATGATGAAGATGCGATTCGTGCCGCCGATCATATTATTGATATCGGTCCGGGTGCCGGTGTGCATGGTGGGCATGTGATTGCCGAAGGAACGTATGATGAAATTCTGGCCAATCCGGACTCGCTGACCGGAAAATATTTATCCGGAAAATTAAAAATTGAAGTGCCGAAAAAACGGATTCAACCGCCTAAGCCTAAAGAACAGATCAAGCTAATGGGAGCATCCGGGCATAACCTGAAAAAAGTCGATCTGACCATTCCTTTAGGTATTATGACCTGTGTTACCGGGGTGTCCGGTTCAGGTAAATCGACCTTGATTAACCGGACTTTGTTACCTTTGGCGGCGACCCAGCTCAATGGTGCCACCACTTTAACTTCGGAAAAGTTTGAATCGATTGATGGTTTACAGTTCCTCGACAAAGTGGTGGATATTGACCAGAGTCCGATTGGACGTACCCCGCGTTCCAATCCGGCGACTTATACCGGCCTATTTACCCCGATTCGTGAACTGTTTTCACAGACGCAAGAAGCCAAGGCACGCGGTTATGCTGCCGGTCGTTTCTCGTTTAACGTGAAAGGTGGCCGCTGTGAAGCCTGTGAAGGTGACGGCATGATCAAGGTAGCGATGCACTTCCTACCGGATATGTATGTGCCATGTGATGCCTGTCATGGCAAACGCTATAATCGTGAAACGCTGGAAGTAAACTATAAGGGCAAGAATATTTCCGATGTCTTGCAGATGACCGTTGAAGATGCCATGCATTTCTTCGATGCGATTCCGGTGATTCACCGTCGTCTGGAAACATTACATCAGGTCGGTTTGGGCTATATACGTCTGGGTCAGTCTGCGACCACTCTTTCTGGTGGTGAAGCACAGCGTGTCAAACTGGCACGTGAACTGGCCAAACGCGATACTGGTCAAACCCTATATATTCTGGATGAACCGACCACGGGTCTGCATTTCCATGATATTGCCAAACTGCTGGATATCCTGCATCAGCTCCGTGACAAGGGTAATACCATCGTGGTGATTGAGCATAATCTGGACGTAATTAAAACTGCCGACTGGGTGGTGGATTTAGGCCCTGAAGGTGGTTCGGGTGGTGGTATGATTGTTGCGGAAGGTACGCCTGAACAGGTCGTGAAAGTCAAAGCTTCACATACGGGTAAATTCTTGAAGCCGTTGTTGAAATAAAAATCTCCTCCTAGCCTCCTCTTTGATAAAGAGGGGGCATTCCCTCCTTTCGCAAAGGAGGGTTAAGGTGGATTAAAAAAATAAATCTATTCTTAAATTTGTTTGAGGGGGAACAAAATGCGATTTTCTGAAAGATATGGTTATAAGCCCGTACGTGACATTATTCAAAAAGAAAGTATAGATGATGCTTTAAAAAATGGTTTGTGGAGTGTTTTTCATAGCTATATTTGGAATCGGATTGAACATGGACATAATCAAAGCTCTTTTACCCGTAATTCAAATATATACTCGTTAGTAGAATCTTATTGGCTTAATCTTTTTAAAAACCCTACAGATACCATCCCTCAATGGACATCTGATTCTTTAAAAATAATTAGAGATTACTTTTTTAATTGTGCATGGCACGAAATTTATAGCTTGATTGAAGAAACAATTAAGCACTACCCCTATCAAAGAGTAAGTAATAAAGATTCATTTATAACTAATATCAACAATATGCTAGAGCGTGAAAATAGTGCTTACCGAATTATAAATGACGAAATCATTCCAATAACTTCCGAACAAGAAATTCAATCCATCGAAACTGCTTTAGAAAATACAAATCAATATTTAGGTGTTCAACAACATTTAAATCAAGCTTTAAAACTGATGTCAGATCGTCAAAAGCCTGACTATCGAAATTCGATTAAAGAATCTGTTTCGGCATTAGAAGGTATGTGTCAAAAAATATTAAAGAAGGACAAAGTAACTTTAGGTGATGCAATTGGTCAAATTGAAAAACAATATCCAATACATCCTGCATTAAAAGCCAGTATTAAATCTTTATATGGTTATACATCCGATGCAGATGGTATTCGCCATGCAATGTTAGACGAATCAAATCTTTCTTATATCGATGCAAAATTTATGCTTGTTGCCTGCACAAATTTTATTAACTATCTGATCGACAAAACCAGAGATCATCCAAATTAGATCACATGACTGGCGACATGGATGTCGCCCGTTCGACTGTGCTAAAGGGACTTAGCATCAGTCGAACAAATGCATTTTGCTACTTTTGTGCAGTTCAAAAGTAGAGAAAACAGTCTTTTGAACTAAACCTCTGCCACCGCATTACGTCCTTTGGCCTTTGCTGCAAACAAAGCATCATCTGCATTTGACAATAAAGCCATCCAGGACACGGCACCAATGGCAACCCCAATACTGACCGAAATCTGAATCTCGTCTCCTGCTGCAGTCACAATATGACGCTCAGCCACTTCAGCCCGAATGTTATCGGCCACAATCAATGCCTGCTGCATCTGGATATTTTCAATCAGCACCAGAAATTCATCGCCCCCATAACGGACCAGCAAATCTGTAGCACGGACATTGGCCTTTAAACGCTCGGCCACCAGCTGAATCACCTGATCGCCAATAATATGCCCATATTGATCATTCACCTGTTTAAAATGATCAATATCAATAATCATCAAACAGGTTTGGCTCAATTGACCCGGCTGATTTTCCATAAAACGAATCTCTGTACACGACAAATTTCACAGAACCCTTATCCTATCAGGATTCTGCTTTCTTAAAATTGCCAAAATTTCCTTAAACTCTTCTTTTTTCCCAAAACCAATTAAACGCTG